>NZ_JQGL01000014.1 GCF_000747095.1 Sulfuricurvum sp. MLSB | reverse complement strand
GTATCGCTGCTGCGGATCGGTTTGGCGAAATGTTTTGAAAGTTTGGCTACGGCCATGTAAGGCTCTTCGCTGATCAGCGCCGCGACACCTTCGGGAAGAAGGGAAGCTTTCGCCGCAGGCAAGATAACGGCAGAGGCTTTGGTCGTTGAAAGCTCTTTTTCGTATTTGCCGTCCGAAAGGAATGAAATCTCCCCTTCTTTTGCTTCTTGGAGGGTGTTCATGGAAGCAATTTCGACGCTTCGTTCCGCTGCGCTGCACCCGATTATCGATGCGATTTGTTCAAGTGTCATATTTTATCTCTCCAAAGCGACCGAGCCGCTTCGAACAATCTCTTTGGGATGAAAACGTTTGATCGCTTCAAGAAAATGGCCGACGCGTGAGGGCTCATCCGCCACCATCGCGATCAGGGTGTCGCTTCCGACATTGACGATCCGCCCGTTGTAGGCATGGGCCAATGCTTCGATATCGCCGAGAGACTCGTTCATCGGGATCTTGACCATTGCCATCTCTTTTTCGACCAGATCGGCATGTTCGTATACTTTGAGTACCGGAATCAGCTTATGAAGCTGTTTCGTAATCTGCTCGATCACCCGCAAGGAACCTGCGGTGACGATCGTGATGCGCGAATACTTCGAATCGGGAATCGGAGCGACGGTCAGCGATTCGATGTTGTAGCCGCGCCCTGAAAACAGCCCGACGATACGGGACAATACGCTCGCTTCGTTTAGCACGATAACGGAAATTACTCTGCGTGCATTTTCCATTATTTCTCCTTGTATTCCAGCATCATGTTAAACAGCGATCCGCCTGCCGGAACCATCGGCAAAACGTTTTCGAACCGGTTAACTACGACGTCGATGATCGTGACGACGTTTTTCTCGACCGCGTCTTTGAGCGCCGCGTCGAACTCTTCTTTGGTCGTAACGCGGTACCCTACCCCGCCGAACGCTTCGGCGACTTTGACGAAATCAGGCTGAATCGACAGATCGGTCTGCGAGTGGCGTTTGTCGTAAAACAGCGTCTGCCACTGGCGTACCATTCCCAAAAAGTTGTTGTTCAGGATAACATTGATGACCGGGAGCTTATACTCGACCGCCGTCATCAGTTCCTGAATGTTCATCAGGATCGAACCGTCACCGGTGATATTGATGCTGACCCGCTCGGGATCGGCACGCTTGACACCCAACGCCGCAGGGAAACCGAATCCCATCGTCCCAAGACCGCCCGAACTGACCCACTGGCGGGGACGGCTAAACGGATAGAACTGCGCCGTCCACATCTGGTGCTGTCCGACGTCGGTAGAGATGTTGGCCTTGTCTCCCAGAAGCTGACCGATCCGCTCGATAACCCATTGAGGCTTGAGACGATCGCCCTCTTCCGTGTAGGAGAGCGGATGCAGCTTGTTAAAATTGGCAATCGTATTCAGCCACGGCGCGTAGCGGACCGGATCGATCTGCTCTTTTGCCAGCGGCATCATCTGCTCCAACACGTTTTTGACATCGCCGACGATCGGGTAATGCGCATGGACCAGTTTCGAGACGCTGGCGGGGTCGATATCGACATGGATGATCTGCGCGTTTTTGGCAAACTCGGAGAGTTTTCCGGTGACGCGGTCGTCAAAGCCGTGCATCCCGAGCATCGAAATCAAAAGCGGATCGTCAAAGCGGAGCGTTCCGCGCGCCATGAACGTTTCAACCGCAGGGATCTGGGTCATCTTAGAGAATTCGCGCACCAGGTCGGCCGCACCAGAGCTGACGATACCGCCGCCAAGGTAGAGCAGCGGACGTTTCGCAGCGGCGATCGCTTCGATCGCTTTTTTGATCTGGCGGGCGTTCCCTTTGGTCGTCGGCTTGTAGGTTTCGAGTTCGACCTCTTTGGAATAATCGAACGTCGCGATCTGTGCCGTCACGTCTTTGGGGATATCGACGTGAACCGGTCCCGGACGCCCCGTGCGGGCGATGTAAAACGCCTCTTTAAGCACGCGCGGCAGATCGGCCGCATCGGTGACGAGGTAGTTGTGTTTCGTACACGGACGGCTGATGCCGACCGCATCGATCTCCTGAAACGCATCGGTCCCGATCAAAGACATCGGTACCTGACCGCTGATCACGACGAGAGGAATCGAGTCCATATACGCATCGGCCAATCCGGTCACGCCGTTGGTGAATCCGGGTCCTGAGGTGATCATCGCCACCCCTACTTTTCCCGTAGCTTTGGCGTATCCCTCCGCTGCGTGAACCGCCGCCTGTTCGTGGCGGGTTAGAATGTGCTGAAAAGAGCGTTGTTTGTAGATCTCATCATAGACGTTCATGATCGCTCCGCCGGGGTATCCGAACACCACTTCGACTTCCTCGGCGATAAGTGCTTCGATAACCATCTGTGCACCGCTGATTTGCATGTCGTCTCCTTTTTAAAAAAATATTGGGAATATAACCGAAAAAAATTGGCCCATTATAAAAGAAAGAAGCTATAAATTACGTTAAGGCTGTAATAAGGGGGGCGAAGAGCCCTTAAAGAAGTTCGAGCTTATACAAAAACTGCCGCTCTTTATAGGAAGGGATATCGAGTTCCTGACGGTATTTGGCGATGACACGGCGGACCATCTTGACCCCGAAACGCTCTTCGATCGTCTCATGCAGCGTTTTGTCGCTGAAGGGATCGTCTTTGTTTTCGCTGCCCACCAGACGCTTTAAAAAGTGCTTTATCTCAGAAGTCGAGACTTCGCCGATCGAATTGGAAAAAAAGTCCTTGAACGCGTACAATCCCCGCTCGGTCTGGATGTATTTGTCCGAAATGGCACGCGAAATCGTCGATTCGTTGAATCCAAGCTCGTCGGCGACGTCTTGCAGACGGAGCGGTTTGAGTTCTCCCCCCATGAAAAAAGAGTATTGTTTCTCGATCAGGACAAGTGCAACGTTGTAGAGCGTTGCCTTACGCAGGTCCAGAAGTTTGACGAGTTCGCGCGCTTCTTTGAATTTTTGTTTGGCGAAATTGTCGTATTTGTCGATCATGTTCACCTGCAAATCGGGATAAAACGCATGATTGATCCGAATGTTCAGTTCCGAGCCGGAAAATTCGACGAACAAATCGGGGGTGATCTGCGTTTCGCTCTCCATGTACTCCAGTGCCGGAGGGTTTCGAAGATGCTGTAATACGTGTTTTGCATCGGCAAGACGGCGATGGTTGATGAATTTCTCCATTTTGTCGAATTGCAAAATCATCGCGCCCAGCAATATGCTCAGTTCGTCGTCGAGGTCGTAGTCGTTAAGCTGAAACAAAAACGACTCTTTGTAATCGACCGCTCCTACGCCGGAGGGTTCAAGATGGGCGAAACGCTGGCGTACCCGCTCGACGTTTTGAGCATCGGTGTCGCACTGGCGCGCCACCTCTTCGACGCTCCCCTCAAAATATCCCTCTTCGTTGATGTAGTAAATGATCTGACGGGCGATTTTCTGTGAAATCGGGGTCGGAAAAAGCGGTGCAACGATCTGTTCATCCAGCTTTTCATACAGCGAGGTCGAAGCGATACTGAGCCACTCGATCTGATCGCTGGAAGAATTGGAAACATAATTTTGAAACGCTCCGTATGCCGAAGAACCGCCTGCTTGGGCGTTCGATTGTTCAAATCCCGATTTGATCTCCAGACAGGGGTTATCGTTGGTAATGACCTGTAGATGTTTTTCGAGATCGTTAAGCGAGCATTGCAGCAACGGCAGCCATGTCTGCATCGACAATCGGGGGAGTTGTTTTTGTTTAAAAGAGTACGTTGTCTGCATTGTCCACACCTAATAATAATCATTCAATTGAAATATGAAATGCATATTTCGTTCTAAATCATTATAGGTACTAAAAGAGCGATTATGTGGTCAAAAAATAAGCAGTTTTGGCCGAAGGCGTCTGATTCCTTCGGCTTTATCGAGAGGAGGCGGATTTAGTATTTCAGACGGACCAATCCGTTCGGTGCGACGACTTTCATTTGGCAGGCCAAACGTGCTTTCGGATTGCTTTCGTTAAGCGTTTTGAGTACCGCTTTTTCTTTTTCGTTGATTTCGCTCATGTACTCCATACCTGATTCGACCGATACGACGCAGGTACCGCATTCGCCGTCACGGCATCCGAAAGGCAATGCACTTCCCGATGCTTCGACGATATCCTGAATCGTCTTGCCCGGTCTGACGTTGATCGCCAAAAAGTCATTCATAATTTCTACACGTGTTGTCATCCCAACTCCTTAATGATTATGATGCACTAAACGAATCGCTCCGTTTAGGGTTAGCCGCTAGGGCACAGTATTCGAAATGTTTCGAACATTTTAAAATCCCAAAAAGCGTCGGTTTTTTACTCCCCCTCTTCTTGAGATTGCGCCGCTTTTTCGGCGGCTCGCGCGGCCCGGTGTTCTTTCAGCCAACGCAGTTCTTCGGCGACTTCGTCGTATCCGTCCTCTTCTTCGGCGGCTTCGAGTTCCGCTTCGCGGCATCCGAAGACCAGCCCCTCTTCGATGAAATTGACTTCGTAGATCCGAATCGTCTGCAAAAAATCGCCAATTTTTCGGACGTATCCTTCGGCTCCCTCGTCAACAAGAAAATCGCCGATGTTGGCGTGCGGATAAGTCCCGTCGTTTCGAATCGCTTTGATGAGCTTCACCCGCTGTCCGACACGGAACAGCGGAAGTATTTCGTCTTTGCTAGAAGCCGAGATTTGGCTGGCTTGTGCAGGCGTGAACTCCATGGCTTACCTCCTCTATGCTGTTGCAGCTGCTTGATGTCGAACAGGTGCCGCACGCGCTGGGTTTATCGAACATTTCCCACACGTCCGCCGCCGAGGGGCTGTAGCCGTTCTCGAAGTTTTTGTAGACGGTGATCAGGGCGAATTTGTAGTATTCGAGCAGTTTTGCATCGCTGCCCATATCGTGTCCCTGTGCTTTTTCTACCATTTCACCGAATTTTTTCATGATATGGAACCGCTTGACGTGCACCAGACGCTCGTCGTATTCAATATCAAAAAAATCGAAATACTCTTCGCAGTCGGTGATCTTTTGAAATTCGGCTAGAGTTTTCATTGTGTGCTCCTTATCCGGCATGATTGCCGTTACAATCCCATTTCGCTTTTGAGTTGCCCCGCCCATTGAGTGACGCGCTCCTCGGTCAGGTCTTCTTGATTGACGTTATCGAACGCCAGCCCGCAGAATTTTCCCTCTTTTTCGGCAAGGGAATATTCATAATCAAACCCTTCCGTCGGCGTGTATCCGTAGGCCGAGGCCCCCAATGACACAAACAAGTCGTGCATTTTTCCCAAAGCGCTGACGAAATGTTCGCCGTGCGTTTTCTGATCTCCGGCCCCGAAAAAAGCGACTTTTTTGCCGCTGAGATCAGGCTGATCGTTGGAAAGTTCGTACAATGGATCGACCCAGTCGCGTTGCGGATCGCCCTGTCCCCATGTGGACGAGCCGATCAATAACACGTCGTAATCCTCAAACTGATCGATTCCGT
Organism: Sulfuricurvum sp. MLSB; assembly: GCF_000747095.1. GTDB lineage: Bacteria > Campylobacterota > Campylobacteria > Campylobacterales > Sulfurimonadaceae > Sulfuricurvum. The sequence goes on along the minus strand of NZ_JQGL01000014.1, from coordinate 21,270 downwards.
CAAAATCCTCTTCCATATCGATCAGTTCGGCTCCTTTTATCTCATCCGCCAGAACTTCCGCCGCTTCGCGCGTCGCTCCGGTACTGCTGCCGAAAAAAATGCCTACTTTTGCCATGGTTATCTCCTTATCCTTGTTGTATGCACGGTTTGTACTGCTCGTAAATTGCTATCGCGTTTTCGAGCGTCTTGTCGCCGTCTTCGAACAGTGCATCGAGCGTGCGGTAGCTGAAACGGTGGGCGTCTTTGAAATATTTGTTGACGATGCAGATCCGATCGGCAATCACGGCGCAGCGACCGAACCCCTCGTGGCTCATTTCCATGATGACGTTGCACACGACGCCCGTTTTGCGTTCGAACGACAACGCGACCGCTTTGTAGATCATCTTGATGTCGTTGATCATCATCTCGTCAATGTCGGCAATCAGGGGAACGAGTTTGAGTTCCTCTTTGGTCTTGACGTACTTTTTGACGAGCAATTCTTCGTCGCCGATTTTCGCCCAGTTTCCGAACTGGTCGAGTGCGCGGATCTGACGGACGATCTCTAATCCAAAATCGCTTAATTTTTTTTCTGCTTCCATTGTATTATTCCCCTTCCGCCCATCGGTCTTGCCGAACATCGTGTTCGGTTTGCATATGAATTATCCGCTTGATCCACGGCGGCGGATTGGTGTTGATCATCGCCACGAGCGATTTGAGGATGTCTTCGATCAACGTCGGCTCGCCCACTTTCATCGGATGGATTCCCGCACGGATCACTTTGGCCGCCGCCGTACCGCCGATGCTCTCGCAGTACATGATACTGATCCCCTTGAGAGCACGGACGCGAAAATCGGTTTTGTCTTCTTCTTCGATGCCGGTAGTATCGGTTTTGATCACTTCACACAATGAAAACCCGTCTTTGGAGACATTGTAGACAACGAACTCTCTGGCTCCGCCGAAGTGGGCGTTGATCTCTTCCATATCCTTGGTCGCAAAAGCGACTTTCATCGCATTTTCCATTGCGTTTGCACCTTCTATTGTGATTTTAGTGTTCATGTTTGACCTTTCTCAGTTCATTAGCGATTTCGAACAAAAAGTACGTGCTTCCCTCATACAGCTGGTCGTTTTTGAGCTGATTTCCAAGCTCTTCGTAATTCGGGAATCCCCGGATCACCAACGCCGTATGCAGATAACTGTGCAAGATTCGTTCTGCATGGAAGTTGCTGATCACCAAATCCGCGTTTTGCATGTATTCTCGGGCATCTTCGAGGTCTCCGACGAAGACGTTTTCCGCTTCTATCGTTTCGAGTACATCGCTGTAAACGGTCGAAACCGCCGCCGTAATCGTTCCGCCGACGCTTCGCAGCATTGCGCACAGCCCGACGAGCATATCCGGCTCTCCCGTCACGACAAAATGGGACGTTCCGATCAGAAAATGGGTGTCGAGCATCGCATCCTGCAGCCGCGCTCTCCACCGCTTCACCAGCGGTTTCGGATCGGCTTGTCGGATTTTCATCAGCGCACCGACAAAATTGTCGCATCCCTCAAGTCCCATCAGATGATCGAAATGCAGATGCTCGATCGCGGGGTTTTTGGCTTGCAACGCCAGCGCCGATTTTTTCATCGACGCACCGATGGAAACGACGACCGAAGAGGTTGCCAAATCGCGGATCTGATCGACCGTGATCCCGCCGTTGGCGAGTTTGCCCTGAGCTTCCTCCCAGTACCCGTCCAACGACGTCGAGAGATCGGGAAGCGCATAGGTCTCGAACCCGAAGTCCTCACAGAGGCATTTGATCTTTTCGACCTCGATGGGCTGCATGCTCACGTGAGGTAAAAGGACGAGCTTGTTGGGTTTTACTTCGGTGGCGGGGAGAGTGAGCTGTTCGATGATGGCGGTCGCGGTGAGCGCCCAGCCGCTCTCCATGCCCCCCTCATAGTCGGGGGTGTTGACGTAGACGTAGGGGATCTCGATGTGCGTCCCCACGCCGCGCACATCGTCGCCCTTAGTCTCGGTCAGTCCCGTCGTGTGAAGGCCGATCATGGAGGGTTTAAGGTTTTTTTCCTTTTCCTGAATGTTCTCGATTGCCATCAGGATCGAATAATCCCCTCCGTCAAGGACGGCGGTGATGTCGCTCACCGAGGTGTTGCGCACGGCGATGGGTTCGTTGAAATGGCGGGTGAAGAAGACCTTGGTGTACGAGGCGCACCCTTGCGCGGCGTGCATAAGGGGCATACACTCCTTGACCCCTAAAAACGCGAGGGTAGAGCCCATCGGTTGGGAGTGTTTGATCGGATTGACTTGAAGGGGCTTTTGAGATGTGAAAACGGTGCGACTGGGTTCCATGACAACTCCTTGTTATCATGAAAAATGCAAGTTTTGTGCGAGATGAGATACTATTGATAGGTTTATACCCTCTAATCGTATCAATCATTGGCGGTGCGCAGTCTTGACTCCTCAAAAGGCTAGATGTTGTAGGCCTATCTACCTGAAGTGCTTGATCGGGTTAAGATGAAGAGGATTGGATGAGGTGGAAACTGCTGGTAGGAGAAAGGGGGAGAGCCGGCCTAGACCGGCTTTACTTACTTGATAAATGGCCCTCTGATATAACCCCACGGGTTCATATGCAGTTCCATCTCGTTTCCGTTTTTATCCTTGACGATCACCCAGTACATCGTCCCCATCGGCATCCGTTGTTTTTCCATTTTGCCCATGGTGTACCCTTTGAGGTGTTTGCTGACATACGCATCAAACTTCTCTTTCGCCTCTTTTTCGGACATAGCACGGTAACCGTCATCATTATTACCGCGCATATGGTAGGTTCCACACTCTTCGCACGGCCCATATCCACCTCCGTATCCATACCCCATCATCCCGTACCCGGGTCCCATTCTGTAGTTACCCGGACTTTCCTCCGCCATCATCCCAATTGGCATTGCGGCCAGCAAGGCAACTACTGTAACTCGCATGATCGGTGTCATGATTGATCCTTTAGTTGAAATGGTATTCGACTATCATAACACTTTCGGAAACCAAGACAATAAATTATAAAAATTAATAATTCTATTTTATTAACCATAGCTGAGTAAAATATTCGTAATCACACACACACACACACATAAGTAGGTCAAAATATGAAACACGTCCTTCTCCTCAACCTCCACCAAAAATACGAAGGGTTCGCCGAGGGCAACCTGACCCGCGACCTCCTCGCCGAAGCGAAAGCGTTTTTTCTCTCCCACGGCTACGACGTGCGCGAAACGACGATCGATGCGGGCTATGACACTGCCAGCGAGCTCGAAAAGTTCAAATGGGCCGATGTTTTCTTCGTCCAGTCTCCCGTGTATTGGATGGGATTGCCATGGCTGGCGAAAAAATACGTCGATGAAGTGTTCACCGGCGGAAATAACACCGTCACGTACGTCAGCGATGGGCGAAGCCGTGACGATGCGTCCAAAAAATACGGCAGCGGCGGATTGATGCAGGGGAAAAAATACATGCTCAGCTTTACCTACAACTGCCCCCCCAGCGAGTTTGACAATCCGAACGGGTTTTTCGAGGGGATGAGTGTCGATCAGGCGAATATCGCTCTGCACAAACTTTTCCAGTTCTGCGGAGCACAGCCGCTAAAGAGCTACTCTGTCCATGATGTCTACAAATCGGATTTCAAACTCGATGAAGCCCTGCAAGGTTTGAACCAAGTCTTGGCGAAAAACTTCGCCTAAGGCGCTTCCCACGGCGCGGGTCTGCCCACATTGGCGAATACGGGATTGCGAAACGCGTATTTGAGATCCTCGGCGAGGTTGAGCAGACCGTTGTAGCCGCCGTAGCTCGTCTTTTTCTCCTGATTGACATCGATGAAGCTGATTTTTTTCTTGATCGCCGTGTAGAGGCTTCGCCCTCCGGCCAGGAGGATATGCGCTCCGGTCGCATCGATCACTTTCGCCTGCTCTGCGGCGGGTTTGGTCATCAGCACCCCGTTCTCCCCCAGATATTCACGCGCCTTGTCGATGTCATCCTGCGTCGATTTGGCGACGCTGGTGGCCACCACCTCTATCCCCAGATCCTGCAGCCCCGACGCGATCGACCATGCTTTGTTCCCTCCCGTGTTGAGGACCGCTTTTTTCCCCTCAAAAAGCGCTTTGTAGGGGGCAAGTTTTGCTTCCAGTTCCGCCTCTGCCTGTGCGATTACCGCTTCGGCCCGTTCTATCAGGGCGGGATCGCCCAGCGCATTGACGATCTCGCGGATCGCGAACGTCGTGTCCCGTTTGCCGTAAAACGACACCGAAATCCACGGGATACCGTAGCGCTCCTGCATCTTGCGCGTCAGGGTGATCAGCGATTTGGCGCAGACGATGACGTTGAGGCGGGCGCGGTGGGCGGTGCGGATGTCCCCTACCCGCCCGTCGCCGCTCATCGAGCTGAGAACGCGGATGCCAATCTTCTCGAACAGCGGCAGATACTGCCACATATCCCCCGTGACGTTGTAATCTCCGATCAGATTGATGTCGTAGGGGGTAGTAGTTTCGGGCTCTTTGGTCCCGATCAGGTGTTCGAGGACCGCTTCCCCCGCCAGACGTGATCCCAGATTCTTGCTCCCGACGAATCCCGGGGCGTGGACGGGGACGACGGGGACGCCGTGTTTTTCGCTTCCGGCTTTGCACGTCGCATCGATGTCGTCCCCCACCAATGCCGTGACGCAGGTCGAATAGACAAAAATCGCTTCGGGACGGTAGTTCTCCATGATGTAATCGATCGAATCGGCAAGACGTTTGTCCCCGCCGAAGATAACGTCGTTGGTCGTGATCCCCGTCGTGAATCCCATCTGGGTATGATCACGCCCTTCGTACGACGTTTTTGTCTCACGGGTCTCCCACGACGCGCCCAGACAGGTCTGGGGGCCGTGGACGAGATGGACGGCATCGGCGTAGGGAAAAAGCGAAATCTGCGCCCCGTCAAACGCGCACCCTCCCGCCGCCAGACCCGGTTTGGGCTTATCGCATCCCTCGCCCGGTTTTTTGTCTTTGCTGTGGGAGCAGGCGCTCTCGTTCATGAGTTCTTTGATTTTTGCACGGCTGACCATAGGAGACTCCTTGGGTTAAACTTCAGGAGCGTATGCAAATTCCGTGCAACATAACGCTTCTTTAAGAATAGAGGAGTACCATTTATTTGTTTTGATAATTTTGTATCACAAGGAGAAGAAGATGGAACACGCGGATAAACTCATCATCGTCGCCGACATGGGCGAACTCAAAAGTTACAAAGTCAGTCATATTGCGGCGACCGGGCGTTATCATGTGGAACCGATCAGCGATATCGATTACATACAGGGGCGCAAAAAGAGCGGGGACGCGCTGAGTGACGATCAGGGAAATTTCCAACATTCCAGCGGAGAAAACCACACGCTTGAGCATCAGATCGAGCAGCAGCTGGTCCGCAAGATCGCCGATGACATTTCAAAAATACTGGCAAACTCGCCGTCGGGATCGTGCTATCTGGCGTTTCCGACAAGACATCACGCGGAACTGATGGCGGAGCTGTCCGATCCGGCCAAAAAAGCCGTTGCGAAATCACTCGCTTCCGATTTGGTCAAATGCCCGGTGGACGAACTGCTAAAACACTTTTCCTGACCCTTAGAGTTTCATCGCCGTAACGAGGAAGACGGGATAGTTTTTTCCCTCTTTTTCAACCGTATAGGCCGTATGGAACCGTACATTGCCGAATCCGGCGTCTTCGATTGTCGTGCGCAAAGCATCCCGGTCGAATCCCCAATGGCATACCCCTTCGTTGCCGTGAGAGTGAAACGTCCCGTCTTCGGCTTCGAGATCGGCGATCGCCAGAAATCCGTCCCGTTTTAAACACGATCGAAACGTCTTGAACAAGGCGGCCGTATCCTCGACGTGATGTATCGCCATCGAACTGACGATACCGTGAAACTGCCGCTCAAGAGGATGGTGCACAATGTCCTGACAAAGCGGGACGACACGGAGAGAGGGGGTATTTTTGGCTTCGAGCTGCTCGAGCATCTTTTCGGAAAGATCGACCCCCGTGACGGAGCGAACCATCGGAGCGACCTTGAAACTGAGCAGACCCGTTCCGCATCCGAAATCGAGGATATCCATATGAGTGAGCAGCGCAATGCGGCTGGTAATCGTCTGAAACACGGCATTGGCGATGCTTGTCCGCATATCCCCTTTGTCCCAGTTCTGTGCCGCGCGGTCAAATCGCTCCGTCATGATTACCCTTTTTTGGAACGAATTATGGATCAAAACGGCAAAAAAATCAAACGGCTTTATCACAAAATATTCACAATGTTTCTGATTTTGCCACAAACTTGCAACATTAAAGCGATACGATGCTTCTCAACCGATATTAAACAAAATGTAATATTCAAAGGGAACCAAACATGAATACCTCTTTTTTTGAACGCCAATCGATACGGAAGCGGATGACCTATCTTATCGGCAGTGTCACCGCTGCGGTCATCTTTGCATCGATATTCGTATTTTTCGCGCTGAGCAAAATCGAATCCGATTACAACGACTTGCAGCAAAACGCGACGGCCGGAGCCATGTATACGCTTGAAATCGAAAAAGACCTCAATTACATCAGCCGCACCAGCCGCGACATCATGCTCGGAAACAGCTACGACAAGAACATGGTAAAACTCGAAGAGCGGACCGAAAAGATCAAAAAGAACTTTGCCGAACTCGAAAAAATTTCCGATCCCGAATCAGCGCCTTTCGTCGCTCCGGCCAAAGAGAGTACGTTTGCCTTTTTGGACAATACGATGATTATGATGAAAAATCTCGGCACAACCGATAAAAATGCTATCGCCGAGAATTCTATTTCCATCTATGCGCAATACAAAAAAGAGCTTACCCCCTATGCGGACGCTTCTCGAGAGAGCTTCGAAAAAGTGATTGATATCAAACGCAAACGCTTCGAGACGACAACCGCGCAAATGCACAACAATATCTTCTTTTTCAAAACGGCGGTGTTGGTCGCGGGGCTCGCCGTCGCATTGTTGATTTTCCTCTTCGCCAATCTCGTACAACGCTCGATCACCTCCGCTCTCGCGTCGTTCACCCGCGTCATCGAGCGAGTGGCGGAAGGCAATTTCGCCGATACGCACATCGATACGACCAGCGGCAGCGAATTGGGCGTGATGGGGCAATCGCTTGAAAAACTGATTACGCAGATCGAAACGTTCATCCACCGCATCTACCAATCGATTGGAAACGCCACACGCGGCGATTTCACTGTGCCTCTCACCGCTGATGGGATGCACGGCGAATTCGTTCAGGCAATCGAACTGGTAAAAAATTCGATTGCCGTGATGCAGGAACAAGAGGAGAAAAAACAGCGCGACGCACTGAATTCGGAACTGAGCAAGCTCTCCGTGGAGGTCACTGAATCGCTTGCCGTGATCCAGGATAACCTCGAACACAACATCACCAACCTCAAAAATGTGACCCAGGCGACCAAAGAGGCCGCCAACCTCTCCGACGACAGCCGCAAAACCATCGAAACAATCGTGCAGGAACTCGAATCGCTCAACGTCAGCGTCAGCGAAAACAACGACGCAATCGGACACATGACGTCGCGGACGCAGGAGATCAATGCGATCATCCAGCTCATCACCGACATTGCCGAACAGACCAATCTCCTCGCACTCAATGCCGCCATCGAAGCCGCACGTGCCGGAGAACACGGGCGCGGTTTTGCCGTCGTCGCCGACGAAGTGCGCAAACTTGCCGAACGCACCCACAAAGCGACGGGAGAAATTGCCGTCTCGATCAACTCGCTCAAGCAGGATATGAGCGACATCGAAAAAAGTGCCACAGAGATGAACCGCGTCGTCGAATCCTCCACCCATCAGATCCATGCTTTCGAAAAAACTCTCGTACAGCTCAACGAAACCTCTTCAAGCATCGTATCGTCGTCGTACATGATGGAAAACAGCGTCTTCATCGTGCTCGCAAAAATCGACCATATCATCTACAAATCGCGTGCCTATAACAGCCTGATGCGCTGCGAACCGCGGCTGGAAGTCCTAAGCACCCAACAATGCAGTATCGGACAGTGGTACAACGACGAAGGACGCCGCCGCTTCGGAAAAACCGCCAGCTACGCCCAGATGAGCAGACCGCATGAAATCGTACATGATCGGGCCAACAAAAATCTGCAATACATCAAGGACACCAGCGGCAGACTCTGCATCGCCAACGCAACCGAAATTCTCACCAATTTCCGCGAGATGGAAGATGCCAGCACAGAGCTGTTCGTCCTTATGGACAACCTAATCAAGGAGATTTGAGAGATGAAAACAAGCAATCTGTGCCGCATTCAGCTGCACGAATAGGCTGAGGCGGGAAAGATGATCAAAATAATCCGTTCGTATCAGATTTCCGGCAGTATCATCGCCATCCATTCGGATGATAGTACCGTTTTTTTTGCCAATACACAGGGCAACTGCTACACTGTCAATAAAGAGCAGTGGGACATGAAAACCCACGACATTTTTCCTCAGGGGTGCGAGCCTCTGCACACCTACCAAAAAGGGGCGTCCTTCAGCCCCGACGGCCGCATCGGATACAGCGTCAAAACAGACGGCGCCTGCGCCATGTGCTATGCCGTACCGACACAGCAAGATGGACTGCCCGAAGCGCCCGAGAAAAACGACCCGGCTGCGGCAGCTCTGCGGGTGCACGGCCATGACCAACGCGCGGAAGTAATGCGTTTCTGCGGAAGGGACGGCCAATATTTCATTACCGGGGGAACGGACGGAAAAGTCTATGTTTTCTGTTCGCAAACGGGCAAAAAGTTGATGTCGCCCCAACCGAAACCCGATTTCATCTCCAGCCTTACGGTCGATAACAGAGGAGCACATCTGGCGTATGCCGCCTACGACAAATCTCTGAGCATTCTCAACCTGCGCTATCAAAAGATGCGGCTCAACACCTATCTCGAAGATGTCCTGCAAGACTCTTTTTTTTACGATGACAGCCGATCGTTTTATGGCGTCGGGCGTGAGGGATATTCCTATACCTATGATTTTCGCTCCGATTCTTTTTCGAAAAAAGTCCTCTTTCCCGCCTGGCCGACATCATGCGTGATGGATCAAAGCGGGCGTTTTGCCATCGTGGGGACGCGAAACGGTCAGCTCCATATCGTCAAGCTTGCCGACAACTCCTTGTTTTCGACCTTCAAACTCGATCAAAAAGGGATCAGCTCGCTGCACATCGAAGATTCGATGCTCCATGTCGGATTTGAAAACGGATGGCTCTACATCATCGATATGCATGCCTATATTGACGATTTTTCTCAGGCTATTTCAAGCAAAAATTACCGTAAAGCCAAATTTGCTCTGGACAAAAACCTTTCATTTTTCGATCGGAAACTCCGCTTCGGCGTTCGAATTTGCCGAACCGTTCCTGAACGACGAGGAATACAAAAAAGAATTTGAATTTTTGCTGCAAAAACAAAAAGATTTTGAAAAATTCGCCGGTGCGGTTCAGAATAAAAACTTTTTCGAAGCATTCGGTATGCTTGAAAAAGCTCCATATCTGGCAAAGACCGACAGCGCACGCAAGCTCGATCTTTGTTTCACCAAAAGCTTTGCGCAGGCAAAAAAGCTCCTCTCCGATGATCCCATCAGAAATACTCCCACGGCCAAAGAGATACTAAAACCCTTCTGCATGATTCCCGAAAAAAAAGAACTGATCCACGCCCTCGTTAAAAACAACAACCTTTTTTTGCAGGCGGACGGATACATCAAAGATAAAAAATTCAGGGAGTATTTCACCCTGACGGAGCAATATCCGTTTTTGCAGGAAGAAGTGATGTACAAAAAAGTCTGTACCCTCGCCGAACTCTCAATCCTGAAAATCCGGGCGATGATCGACGAAAACCGTTACGACGAAGCGATAGCCGGGATCAAGCAGATGGCCGTATTTCTCCCCTACCGGCCACAACTCATGGAAATGGGAAACATCATCCAGATGCGCCAGAAACTCCTCGAATACATCCGGTGCGACAACATTCAATCCGCCTATGAACTCGTCGCAGCCAATCCCGCGCTTGAAACGATGAAAGAGTTTGCCGATTACGACCGGACATTCGACGAAGTCCTCTCCCGAGCGATGGAGGCCATCGGCAAAGGCGAAGTCAAACAGGTTCAGCAGATTATGGCCCCGTATGCACAAATCGATTTTTTCAAACCGAAGATCAAAGAGTGCGAGCGCCAAGCCGTGTTTAACCGTCTCTCGACCCTGCTGGCGGAAAAATCGATCTCGATGGCGCGAACCGTTGCGGCCTATTATCTCAAAACATTCGGCAAAGACGACGAGTACGAACAATTACTCAGACAATACGGGTTGGGACAGTAGCAGGAGCTAAATTGCAACATGATTGCGACACTAAAGCGTTATTGTTTCATAACAATTCAATCGCGCAAAGGTTTTTTGGATTATGCAGCAACCGACCGGTATCGCCTATGCTTGTATCAATGCTATCGGTAACTCCCTCAAACTCGAGGAGATGCTCGGGGAAGTGATCGAAACGTTCCTGACCCACAGCGGTGCCTGCGGAGGGAAATATGTGCTGACGCTCCCCTCCCCACACTGTGCCGTCGAGATCGGCGAGGCGTTTCCTCTCCCCTTGCCCCTGACGACACGGATCGACGGCTATGCCGTCCATCCGCTGCCACACAAGCGATTCGTTCTGGATATAGCGATCGGCAACGAACATTTTTTGTTCCTCTTCACCGATGATGCGAAACTGCCGTATCTGGGGGCAATGTTCTCGAATTTTCGGATCAAACTCTCCAACGCCATCGACGCATGCCGCAACGAAAAACGGCTGAATGAACTTAACAGCGCCTTCCAAAATCAGGTCTATCGAAACGAAGCGAACGAAAAACTTATGATCAGCCAGTCACGCATGGCCATCATGGGAGAGATGATCGGAATGATCGCCCATCAGTGGCGTCAGCCCATCACGATTATCGGGCTTGTTACCAGCAATTCGATCATCAACGCCCAGCTGAGCGAACTGAATGAAGAACAGCTTTTACACGATCTGGAACTGATCGATAAACAGGTCCATTTTCTCTCTCAGACGATTGACGATTTTCGCAATTTTTTCCGGCCGAATAAATTGCCTCAACGCATCACGTACGGCGAGCTCTCCGACGAACTGGGGGCCATATTGGGAAAATGCCTTGAAAGCCAGCGGATTTCCCTCTCGTTTCGGGGTGAGCGTACGATCGCGTTTACTACCTACAAAAACGAGATGCTTCAGGTTTTTTTGAACATCCTCAACAACGCAAAAGACGCGTTCGACGAACGCAAAACGGACAATCCCTCCATTACGTTCGAAATCGAGCAACGCGCGGACAAGATACTCTTTCTTGTCACCGATAACGCCGGAGGGATCCCGCTGCCGATCATCCAAAAGATTTTCGAACCCTATTTCAGCACCAAAGACGAAAAGCACGGCACGGGATTGGGGCTTTATATGTCGGCCATTATTACCGAAAAGCACCTAAACGGAAGCATCCGCGTCTGCAGCGACGACAATACGACGGTATTTGCCCTCATGATTCCCGACACCTTTGACAAAGAGACGTTTCTTGTATACTAGCCAAGTCAACCTGATCCGTTCCGTCTGTGAGAATGCAAAAGGGATGAGCGTACTGTACGTCGAAGACGATCCGCTCATTTGTCAGGAATACCTGACGTTTCTGAGCCGTTTTTTTGAGACGATTCATCACGAGTCCAACGGAGAAAAAGGTCTTAAAGCCGCTTTGAACAACCGTTTCGACCTCATCATCACCGATGTGCAAATGCCGAAAATGAACGGATTGGACATGATCGAACGTATCAAAGAGCACAATCCGGCACAATCCGTTCTGCTTGTATCGGCCCACAAGGATATTGAGTATCTTCACCGTTCGGTACAGCTGGGCGTGGACGGATACCTGTTCAAGCCGGTCGAGCGCAACCAAACCATCGCTACGCTGCATAAAATCGTCTCGAAGATCAAAATGGAATACGAAAATGCGCGATATAAACAACATCTTGAAGAGCTGATCGACGAAAAAACCCGCGAAGTGATCGAGACGTACACAATCGACCGGATCAGCGGCCTGCAAACTCTGGCCAAGCTGGAACAGGACATTTTGCACCATCCCGAAGATTCTCTTGTCCTGATGAAAATCAGCGATTTTAAAAATCTCAACGACACCTACGGCTATCAGGCGGGCAATGCCGTTTTAGAGCAAACCGCCGAATTGTTGCGCGGCCTGATCGAAGACGAGATCGCCATCGAGTATCACGGCCTTTACCGTACAAGCGGCACCCATTTCGCACTTCTTTCGCCTGTCGACGTCCGCCACCTCGAACCGCTTGTACACCTTATCATCCATACATTCGAATCGACGGAAATCCGTGTTGCTGACGAAGGGATGTTTCTGGAAATGCACGCCGCCATCGTCAATCCCAATGACGAGCATAGCCTCTCGCATGCCGATTTCGCTTTGCGCCAAGCCGAACGGGAGGGACATGTCGTCATCTATCACGCCGCCGAGCATCAAAGCCACGAACACACCCGTAAACTCAAATGCATCGACACAATAAAACGGGCATTGAAAGAGAACCGTTTTGTCCCCTACTACCAGCCTATCGTTGACAATGCGACCATGGAAGTCACCAAATACGAAGCACTCGCACGGCTCGTAACGCCTGAGGGAGAAATACTCCCTCCTTCACGCTTTCTTTCGGTTGCCAAAGCGACTAAAATGTACGGCATGATCACAAGAATGGTCGTTTCTTCGGTGCTCAACGATTTCAAAGACTCCGAATGCTGCGTCAGCATCAATCTCTCGATCGACGACATTTCCCATCTGCCCACACGCGTGTTTTTGTTTCAGCAGATCGCGTCGTTTCCCGAACCGACACGTCTTGTGTTCGAACTGCTTGAATCGGAGGGGATAGAATCATATGCCGAAATTCAGGATTTCTTTGCCGAACTCAAAAAGCTTGGATGCAAAGTGGCGCTGGATGATTTCGGATCGGGGTATTCGAATTTCGAACATTTGGCCAAACTCAACGTCGATTACATCAAATTCGACGGTTCTTTGATCCATACGATCGATACCGACTATGTTTCCCGTACAATCGTCGAAATGCTCACGACGTTCGCATCCCGGATGGGGATCAAAACGATTGCCGAATTTGTCGGCACCGAAAAGGTTCACGCACACGTCAACACGATCGGAATCACCGAATCGCAGGGGTATTTATTCGGCCGGCCGGAGCCTTTTCATCCGTCAATGAAACGTATTCGCCAAAACCGTTTATTCACCCCGTCACAAGAAGCTATAATATCTCCTGCTATTCATTTCCAGAAAGGCTGATATGGTCTCTACCGCCGCGCGTCTGAAAAATCTTGCATCAGCCAAATCGCTTCTTATCGTCGAAGACGATCCTTTGATGCGCGATAGCCTTGTGCGGCTGCTCTCCCATTTTTTCACGACGATCCATACCGCTACGGAAGCTTCCGAAGCGCTGCGCATATTCGAAACGGCCAGAATCCACAGCCCGATGCTTGTCATCACCGACATCAACCTCGGACACGAAAGCGGTCTTGAACTCACCTGCCGCCTCAAACAAATCGATCCGGCCCAAAGGGTCATCGCCATATCCGGTGCCGAAAACAGCAGCGTATTTATCGAGTCGATCCGGTGCGGCATCGACCGGTTCGTCCTGAAACCGGTCAATCAGGACGAACTTTTTGCCGCGTTGCTCTCTGTTCTCGAAAAAATAGATTACGACCATGCCCTCTCCGAAAGCCGCCAGCTTCTCGAAGAATCGCGCGAATACGCGCTGCGGCTTTTGAAGGATCAGGACCGGTTTTTAAAAAATGCCATTCACGAAATCCATACCCCGCTCTCCGTCATCATCACGAACATCGACCTGTTGCGGATGGAAGAGATTGATAATGAATCCCTTAACGCCATCGAAGCGGGTGCGCGGATCATCCAAAACAGCTATGAAGATATGACCTATCTGATGAAACAAGACCGAATTCCCGACCAGAAAGTCAAAATCGATCCGGGTTCTTTCATCGCCGAGCGTAAACAATACTTTACCTGCATCGCCGAAGTCAACGGTCTGACCCTCTCGATGCGTGTCGGACAACCCAACCTCCCTGCTCTAATGTTCTCGGAACTCAAACTTTCCCGCCTGGTGGACAATACGCTCTCCAATGCGATCAAATACTCCTCCCGTCCCGGAGAAATCAACATCATTGTCGGAATGCGCCACGACGATCTTTTTTTCGAAATACATAACCACGGCCCCGTTATCATCGACAAACAAAAAATATTCGAACGGTTTTACCGCGAATCGGAACACAAAGGTGGATACGGACTGGGGCTCAGTATCGTTGCGCAAATATGCCGCGAAGAAGGAATCGAGATCGAAATCTCCTCCACGCCCGTACGCGGCACGACGTTCCGTTACATTTTCAAAAATGCGACGCTGTCGCAGCATCATTAAAGGGGATCGCGATATGAAAATTTTGCTTTTGGAAGACGAGTTTATGCTGGCGCGCTCCATCCGTACCTATCTCCTCTCACGAGGGCATCTGGTCGATCACTATGACAACGGCCAAGACGTACTGGACGTGATAGAGGGCAAATCGCACGACTTTTACATCCTTGACATCAACACCCCGCTCGTCGGCGGGCTGGAATGTTTGCAAGCTATCGAATCACGCTACCCCATTGTTCCAAAAATCATCATAAGCGCCTATCACGACATCGATTACATTTCCGACGCATTCGATCTTGGGTGCAGCGATTATCTTAAAAAACCGTTCAATCTCAAAGAACTCGATATCCGCATACAGCGCCTAAGCACTCAGACGCAGCAGCAAGCCGAGCCGTCTTCGGATCCTCTCATTCATCTCAGCGGCCGTTATGCGTTTAACAAACAAACCAATCTTCTCTATTATGACGGCATCGTCCAAAAATTCACCAAACGCGAATACGCCCTCATTATCTTGTTCGTCAGCAATCTGGGGCAGGTCATGACGGATGAGAGCATACGCTCTTTTATCTGGGACGGGGAAGACACCGAAGCCTCCACGATTCGTTCGCTCGTCAACCGTGTCCGGCATAAACTCAATGAAGAATTGATCGAAAACATGCGCGGCTTCGGGTACATCATGAAAAAGGGCGAGCTTGGCTAATTCGATCCAGAAACTCAAAGAAGGATCAGAATGCCGATCCGTCCTGATTATCGACGATGATCAGGAAATCGCCGAATCGCTCAGCCGCATATTGCGGGTCTTTTTTCGTGAATGCGTCATCGCTACCGACGGGGAAGAAGGACACGCCCTTTTTCTCGACCGCTACAAAGCGTCCGATCCCTTTACCCTCGTCGTCACCGATCTGGAGCTTCCCAAACTCGGCGGGCTTCGCCTGATACGTGAAATCCGTGCATTATCCCCTTATCAGCCGATCGTCATTCTCTCGGCTCACGACGAAGCGAATTTCATGGCGGAAGCGATCAGCCTCAACGTGCAGGGATACCTGCTTAAACCGCTCGCCATGCCGAAACTCTTCGAAACGCTCGAAAAGATTTTTGCCCTTGATGGCACGTCGGAGAAAACATCCGATGCCATCACCGATCCCGTCACGGGGTGGAAGACCTTTCCCGATCTTTCAGAACGGCTTGAAAACGTCGATGAAGGGCCGAAAACCCTTCTGCGTCTGCGGATCAACCACTTCAACAATATCATTTCTTTCGTCGGGGAAGATTACGCCAACGACTACCTCACCGAACTGGCGCGCCTTCTGGAAAGTCTGATCAACGAGCCGCAGGGGGAGTTTTACCGTACGGCCACCGATGAGTTCTGTCTCCTCTTCGACGGAAACCACACCGCATACGCGACCGATCTGGCCAACAACATGGCCTCTGTCGTCCGCTATTTTCACACATCGGAGCGGGGGATCATCCTCAATTCAACCCTTTCCATCGGGATCGCTACGGGACAAGAGAACGTCGTTCTGCATTCGAAACGGGCTTTGGAAAAAACCAATGACCGGCCCGGAGGCGGCGTCGGTTTTTATTCGCAGATCGACCAAATGGAGGATCCGGCTCTCAACAGCAGCCGCGACATTCTACGCATGATCTTCAACGCACTGGTACATGAGGACATCGTCCCGCTTTTCCAGCCCATCGTCAATGCGCAGTCTCTGGACATCACCATGTATCAAAGCCTCATTCGAATCCGCAAAGACGGCCAGCTCTACGGTCCCGATACGTTTTTGAATCTGGCCATCAACATGGGGCAGATGATCATGATCACCCGTTCGATGATCCGCAACACCCTGCAGCTGTATTCTTCGCTTCACACCGAATCCCTCGTGGTCATCAACCTCTCTTCCAATGACCTAAGCGACGAAGGGCTTGTCTCGTACATCCGTTTTTGGACCGAGCGGTTCAATCTGCCCCCATCGTGCATCGCTTTTCAGCTCATCAACGGTATCGAAACGCTCTACGACGAGATTCCTGCGGCTATGGTGCGGGAACTTCAGCAGGAAGGGTATAAAATCATCCTCAACCATTTCGGTGCGGGAGAGTTTGATCTGCCGCTGCTGCTGTCGCTCAAGCCCGATTTTATGAATCTTCATCCCACAGTGACCGAAAAGCTCGAAAGCGATCCCGAAATCGGCCATATCATCGCCAGCATGGTCGACATTATTCATCTGGTCGGTTCCAAAGCGATCGCAAAAAACATATCCGATTCAAGCCACATTGACCTGCTCAATGCGGCACACATCGATTACATCCAAGGATACGCCGTAGGCGACCCGTTTGAGGTGACACATGAGTGAGAATACCAAGCCGGCCCTGCTTCATCTGTGCATGCAGCCTTCATTGTTTGTTCCGAGTGCTTCGATGCTGGAGTCTTTCGAGATCATCGCTCTCTCGCTTGATGAGCTTTCATTGGTAAGTGCCGAAGCCGTCGGAATCATTATCGAAACCCCGTCTCTGAGTGAAGCCCTGCTCAACGTCATCAAATCGCGCAAATCGCTGATGAACGGATTTGCGGTATGCCTTATTTCACAGGAACCTGACGAACATCTGTACCAGAGCCTCTCGCTACTGGTCCAGACAATCCGGTTCTCACCCGAGCAGCTCACAACCGAACACGCCCACATCTGCAACGATCTCGAAAAGCTCTTTGTATCGATTTGGGGGACAAAACGGTACAACCATGCCCTCAAAATACGTTCCCATCGTTCAGGACTGGTCGATTCACTGGGGATAGTCGCCCACCAGTGGCGCCAGCCGATCAATCTCATCAGCATGGAAGCGATCAATCTGATGATCCAGACGGGGATCGATGAAGAGATCAAATCGACATGCGTCACCAAAAGCGCCCAGATCATATCCGATCAGGCCCAGCGGATGTCGGAAATACTCAAAAGCGTCCTGAATCTGGGGAAAATACACCGCGCCAAAGAACTCTTTTCAATCCGGGGGCTTTTCGAACACATCGCATCGCTCTGGAACGAACAGCTCAAACACAGCGGCATCGAGCTTCTAATCCCCCCTACCGGCGAAGAAAGCCAGATATACGGCTACCAAACCGATCTCGAAGAGGTACTGATCAATCTGATCGCCAATGCCAAAGATGCGTATCTGGGGTCTAAAAACGAAGGGGGACGCTTTATCAGCCTCGAAGCGCGCTCCGATCAAAGCCATATTTATCTGAGCGTCAGAGATGAGGCCGGAGGGGTTCCCGAACCGTTGCGCGAAGAAATCTTCCAACCCAATTTTTCGACAAAAAACAAAGAAGAAGGGTTCGGAATCGGCCTCCACGTAGCGCGCCTGATCGTCGAGCAGGAATTCAAAGGCTCGCTGGAGCTCAAAGTCAGCACAAAAGGCTCTTCCTTCATCGTCACGATTCCCCGCAACGATTTGAGCAATCTCCGTTTTATCGACTGATGCGGCTTAGAGTTCCAGTACTTTTTTGGCGTGCTCATAGCACGCTTCAAGGTGGTCCGAGACAAACGCCACGATCTCCGAGTCTATTTTTTTCTCCTGTGCCATCTCCTCCAAAACCGATAATGCCGTTTCAGGCGGCAGCCCGCTTCGGTACGGACGATCCTGTATCAGCGCCTGAAAGATATCGGAAACCGCCAGGATACGTGCCTCAAGAGGGATCAGCGTGTCGGTAAGCTGGTAGGGGTAACCCGTCGCATTAAGATATTCGTGATGCAATGACGCGATATGGGCAATCTCGCTCATCCCTTTGATTTTGCGGAGAATCATGTGCGAATCAAACCCGTGCCGGTTCATTCTGTGGCGTTCTTCCTCGTTTAGAGGACCCTGCTTGTTCAAAATCGTATCCGCAATCCGAAGTTTCCCCAGATCGTGCAGCAATGCCGCCAGTTCGATTGTTTCTTCCTGTTCACGGCTCAGTCCGAGCTGCTTGGCGATGTATCGGCTCAGCGATGCGACACCGTAAGAGTGTTCGGTCGTAAAGGTACTTTTGGCATCGACGACTTCGGCAAACAGCATCGATATGCTTTTAAGAAGATCAAACGTGACATTTTCGGAGACACCCGCTTCGAGCCATTCGTCCAGATACCCGTTCAGCGCTTCGCTTTCCATGTAAAACCAGAACGAATCGGCCGCCGCGCACGAAAGATACGCGTCTACGAGTTCAGGGCAAAACATCGTTCCGCTGTATTTACGGATGATGTTTCCGATTTCGCCGCGATCACGCGTGCTGTGATCGCCGATTTGCACCCGCAGCGCATCCACGCGGTCGACGAGATAGATCAGATTGGCATTTTCCCGGGTCTCACCGTCCAGTGAACCGGGCAATTCGTCCCAATGGGTATGATGATACAAAACAATCGGGGCATAGTCGCGGTAAATCTCGACCTTCTCCAACAATTCGGCTCCCCGCACACAATGCACCTGAGAGTTATCCCAATCCAGTTCGTTTACCAGATGCGAATGGACATCCGTCGATGAAACGCCGCAGTCGTGCATCATCCCCGCGATGAGAATGTGGTCGATCCGCTTTTGTGGCCATTCGAGTTTTTTACCGATTTCGGCAGCCATGAAGGCGACCCGCTTACCGTGCATCGTGTCATCGATACCAACATAATCGAGGGCTTCGGAAAGGGCGTAGCTCACTTCCCGCAAACTCAAATGATAATTCATCTACTCCCCTTTCCAATCATCAGGTAGTATGATTATGGCATATCTTTGTTGCAACTACGTCGCAGTCTTCGTCTGAGGGACTTTATAAAACGCCGCCGTACAATCGTCTTTTAAATAGCCCCGTTTCAGTACGCACCGGGCGTTTAAATCACGCGCCAGCGCTTCGATTGTCCGTGCATGCAGATAATTGTAGGTCTCCGACTCGTCCGAACCTTCCAGAAAGTTGAACACGAACCCTCTCTCCGAGGCTTCGAAACAGCGGCGTATAAAACGGTGGCTCTCATACGGCGTCAGAATGTTCAACGCGCCGCTGCAGACATAATAATCGGCCATCGGAAGAGGATCGTGCAGGACATCCAGACACCGTATCTCGCTTTGCGTCCTTTTTCGGGCGATCTCAGCCATCACCGAATACGAATCAAGTCCGATATAGTGCAGACGCTCTCCCGCAATGGGCACAAGATACCGGTACAGATCGCCAAACCCGCAACCGGCATCGACGATTCGCAGTGTTTCGCCCTCCCGTAAAATCATCGACACGATCTGCTCGAAACGGATACGCTGGTTCTCGACACTCCGCCACTGCACCCCCTGAGCCGAAACACCGTGCTTTCTCAGCGACGCCGCATAAAACTGCTCGTTGTTGACGCGAGGCATCAGCACTCCTTTGGGGTAAGTCTAAAAAATTGTAGCACACTTCGCCTATCGGCCGAACCGCTCAACGCAGCCACAGCCGCATCACGGAAGCGCCGATCAGAAAATATGCGATTGTCGCCCATCCTCCCATCCATGCGCCCGCTGCCGCAAGGCCAAGCATCAACGCCGTATACAAAGGGGTGATGGAGTGTTCCAGATCGGATTTTAGCTGCTGCATTTGCAACGGCGAGAGTTCGACGACTAGTTCCCCCCTGCTGGAGCGGCGCAGCGTTTCCCGCAGTGCCGTGATGTCTTCGGGGAGTTTTTTGAACTCGTCGATGACCGTTTCCAAAAACGATTCCTTCATCCCCAGCGCCCGCGGAATATTGCGCTGCAAAATCGGGAGGATGTCTTTGATCCCGTTGAAGTTTTCGATGTACGCCGTCCCAAGCCCCTCGATGATCGCGCTGACCCGGAGAATGTAGATCGCTTCCTGCGGAAGCTTGAACGGTAGATTGCGGGTTTGGTCCATCACGTCAAAAGCCAGTTTTTGCATGCTGGAGCTGTCCAGCGCATCATTGCCGAAAATATCGAACATCCGTTCGGTAAACTCCGCCAGTTCTGCGGCAGGGGCATCGTACGCTACCGTACCCAGACGCTTCGCCGCGCTCACGTACCCTTCGAAATCGCGCTCGTGCGCAGAACGGATCAGCTCGATGATGGCAATCCTCGTGTCGTTCGGCACCCTCTTGACCATTCCGAAATCGAGCAAAATCAGTTTTCCCTCGCGGCTTACGAGAAGATTCCCCGGATGAGGATCGGCATGAAAAAATCCCTTGACCAGCATCTGATCGGTATAAAACCTCACCAGCTGATCGATAAGCGGCGCGATGTCAATCCCAGATTCTTCTATTGCTTTGCGTTCATCAAACCGCCACCCTTCCTCAAAACTCATCACCAGCGCATCGTCGCTGCACCATCGGGGAAAGATACCGGGGAAAACAATCCCGCTATCAGCGTACATCGCACTGAATTTCTCCAGATTCTGCCTCTCCTGCGTAAAGCTGCATTCGCGCACGATCATCGATGAGAACTCAGCGATGACCGATTCGATCGAATGGCGGGTAAGTGTCGAGAAAAAAAGACGGAACAGACGGTTGAACGCACTCAGTATCCGAATGTCGGCACGCACGCGTTTTTCTATCCCTTCCCGGCGCAGTTTCACCGCGACTTTCGTCTTTTCGTCCAACCATGCTTCGTGAACCTGCCCGATCGACGCCGATGCAATCGCACTATCTTCAAACCGGACAAAAGGATTGATCGGAAACGCCCGTTCGAAAACCGTTTGGCGTTCCGCATCGCTCATAGCGGGAAGATCGTCGTGAAGTGTTGCCAGTT
>NZ_JQGL01000013.1:42760-86650 GCF_000747095.1 Sulfuricurvum sp. MLSB | reverse complement strand
CCAAACCGATCCGCAGCAGCGATACACCTGCCCTGATCGGTGAGGGAAGCGTCATCTATCCGACCGCCCATATCGAAAACGGTGCGCGGATCGGACAAAACTGCACGATTATGAGCGGCGTTTATGTGGGTTCCGAAGCACTGATCGGGGATAACGTCACCCTTTATCCGAACGTCTGCGTCTACCGCGACTGCGTCATCGGCAATTCGGTCACGATCCATGCGGGAACGGTCATCGGAAGCGACGGTTTCGGATACGCCCACACAAAAACGGGCGAACACGTCAAGCTCTACCAAAACGGCAACGTCATCATAGAAGACAACGTCGAGATCGGTGCGAACTGCACCGTCGATTGCGCCGTATTCGGCTCGACTCTGATCAAAAAAGGGTCGAAAATCGACAATTTGGTACAAATCGGGCACAACTGCGTCATCGGAGAATATTCGATTTTGGTTTCTCAAGTCGGGCTTGCCGGATCGACGACGCTGGGGCGCAACGTCGTTATGGGCGGCCAAAGTGCTACCGCGGGCCACCTCTCTATTGCCCCTTTCGTCACCCTTGCCGCACGCGCGGGTGTTACCAAAAATGTCTCAAAAGGGGGCGTTTACAGCGGCTTTCCGCTGATGGAGCATAAGTTGTGGCTGAAATTGCAGGCAAAGTTGGCTAAAATAATCGAATCTTAAAACGGGGGAATGTGCCGAATGCAAAGATGGATAGCTGGTTTGATGTTGAGCGGTGCGCTTTTGAGCGCTGATCAAGTTCAAAACGAATTTCGGATGCCGGACATCGTTTTGGACGCCATTAAACATTGCGAATGCCTGAACGAAAACGGCGCGTGCAATCCCCATGTCATACGCATCAACTCCATCGATGACGCCCAGCGCGCGGGCGCTGCCGGATTTGCCGTCAACGGCCATCTGATCCGGTGCGGTTCGACGCAAGAGTGTGCCATGCAGGCTCAGGCGCTGATTGACGGCGGTATCAACAACCTCGACCTCGGACCCTATCAAATCAACTACAAATATCACCCCAATCCGTTCGTTCATGAATATTTTGACGAGAGTTCCGCACGTGAAAAAGCCAACGGTATTTTGACCCGTTTGGTAAAAAGTTTCGGATATTCATGGGAAACGCTCGGACGCTATCATCACGCGCCGACCGATCCCGCACGCAACGCGCGCTATTACCGCAAGATGTATGCGTACATTTACGGCAACGGTTTCAAGGCTGAAGGAACCGAATAAATTTAAGGTTGCTTTAGCCAAAATCGGCTAAACTCTTTCCTATATCATTTATCGGTTAGGAGATTGTATGAGCTCAGGTGCAACGATTATCAAAGAAATTCCCCTCGACGGTACTAAAAAAGGGGTGATCAGTATCAGCAAGATCGATGAGCCTTATGGAGAAGGAAGCGACAGCGTCGCCAGTATCGGCGTATCCCTCTCGGGCGATGCCAAGAACCCCGAATGGAAAGTCCACCTTCCGATCGGAAACATCGACGCGGTCGTGGAAGCCCTCAAAAGCATTAAATAACCCCTATTTCTCTTTCCTCGCTTCATTTTCTCTCTGAATTGTCATCAGGGAGGGGATGGATTCCTGATTTTGCTAGAATATCCTCAATTCTATAATATCAAAATGCAATAGAAGTTTCCAATCCGTAATGTTTTTGTTTGAATTCTGTGTTTTTGTTACAATAAAACGAAATCATAAAAGAAGAAATCATGTCATCTTTATTCCCACTTTTTAAGTGGGAATGCAGCCCGATGCTATATGCTTCAACTCTAGAGAGTGGAAACTAGGAAGGGAATTGCTCTAAAATTGATTCTTTTTTAATGTGCTAAGATTTTTAAACTCAATGATATTTGGGTTAAAAATCATCATAAAGGCATAATATGGCTAAAAATATCAAAGGTAATCACGACGGGGCTAAAGGTGGAAATGACACCTATAAAATCGTAGGCAGAGGCACAAAAATTCCTAGAAAAATAATTGTTGAAGAGATAAAACAAGGTAAGCACCCTGAATACACCATTACTAAAATTGATGGTAAAGAATACGCTAAAGCTAAACCAAATTCCAGTGAAAAAGATAATGTTAATAGTTAAATTAACGATGAATGTAAAGCAGACATTTAAAAAAAATGGGGACAGGCTGAATTTGATGATGGAAAGCGTGAGTAAACGATGCGAGAGGGAAACTAAATGGCTGTAAAATGGAGTGAACTCTACCGCTGGGCGGTTGTCGAAGTGGAATTCGGGACACCTAAAAAATACGTAGAGATTCCGCATGATTGTGTCGATATGATGGGAAAATACCCCTACGGCATCAATACCGATAATGAATTTTCGATGCGGCATATGGCAATCGTTATTTCCAAAAATCTCACCAACAGTTCTATCACTGTCGTACCTCTGACCGAAACCAAACACGGCGATGCGGAGAATTCTTCACGTGTGATACTTGAACACCAAAAATACAAATATTTCCTCTATAAAGATACGACGATTTTGATTGATAATATTGTGACCATTGAGAAAAAAGTGCGGATTAAAAAAATTGTATTAAACTGGGTGCCTGAACCGATAAGAAGAAAAATAAAAAGAGCAATGTTTGAGAGCTTTAAATAAAAAAGCCCCGCCGAAGCGAGGCAAGACCCCAAGGGTCAAAACAGAATGCCTTGCGGCACCTGTTCGATTATGTACAAAAAAAGTATAGCATAATATTTCATAAAAAAGTTTTACAAAAAAAGAAAAAAGGCACAGGCTACTTTTTTTGGAAACGGTTACAGAGCAAACAACGATGAGGGAAAAGCGAGAGTAAACGATTTTAATGAGCTGAAAACGAGATTGAAAGAGTTGATGAAGCTGTAATTTGTTCCCCTTGGGTTGCCCCAAGAGTAGTCCCGAAGGAAATTTGTACGGAAATTATATTATAGATAGAAAATAATTAGCGTTTCGTCGCTACAAACGCAGCGATGCGCTTGATCCCTTCGCGGATGCTTTCGATATCGGTCGCAAAGCTGAAGCGGAAATACCCCTCAGAGCCGAACCCGACTCCCGGAACTACGGCGATCCCTTGTTCTTCGAGAAGAGCTTTACAAAATTCCATCGAATCATTGCTGACTTCTTTGATGTTGACGAACAGATAAAACGCTCCCGCCGGCGATAGGACGCTTAATCCGTCGATTTCGTTAAACAATCTGACCGCTTCGTCGCGACGTGCTTTAAACTGGACGCGCATCGCTTCGATATCGGCGTCGGCTTCGCCGTTAAGGCCGACGATCGCCGCTTTTTGCGTGATCGAGTTGATGTTGGACGTGCTTTGGCTCTGAAGTTTTTTGGTTGCCTGGATGATCTCGGTATTGGCTGCGGCCATGTACCCGAAACGCCATCCCGTCATGGCGACCGATTTGGAGAGGCCGTTGATCGTGACGGTGCGTTGATACATATCGTCGCTCACGGCTGCGGCAGAGGTAAATTCGCCGTCGTAGATCAGTTTTTCATACATCTCGTCACTCGCGACGATGACGTTGGTTCCCTCGAGCACTTTGCCAAGTGCGGTCAGCTCTTCACGCGAGTAGACGGCACCCGTCGGATTGGACGGAGAGGTGAGGATGAGCATTTTTGTTTTTGAGGTCAATGCCGCCTTGAGCTGCTCGGGGGTGATTTTAAATCCGCTTTCATCGTTGGTCTGTATTTCTACGACCGTACCGCCGCAATACATGACGAGTTCAGGGTAAGTAACCCAGTACGGAGCGGGAATGATGACTTCGTCACCCGATTGGATCGTACACGCAAAGAGGTTGTACAAAGAGTGTTTGGCACCGTTGTTGGCGATAATCTGGTTGGGTTTGTAGTCGAGATGGTTGTCGCGTTTGAGTTTAAGGGCGATGGCCGCTTTTAGCTCAGGGATACCGTCAACCGCGGTATATTTGGTAAACCCGTCGTTGATCGCTTTGATCGCGGCGTTTTTTATCACCTGAGGAGTGTCGAAATCAGGCTCGCCGGCGGAGAAACTGAGGATGTTTTTTCCTTGCGCTTTGAGTTCTTGCGCTAACGTACTGATAGCAATGGTAATCGATTCGGAGAGTATATTGACGCGATCGGTTAACATAGGATGTACCCTTGTAAAAAATTTTGAAATTGTAGCATGGATACGATTAAATTTTCGCGTTCCTATCAAGAATAACGGAGTGCATGTAACAAAGCGAAACTCTTAGGGGCGGCCGCTTTCTCAATCGAAGACGACGGTGCAGTTTTTCCGTGCTTTTTTGGCGCGATACAAAGCGTCGTCCGCACGTTCGATCAGTGTCTCCATGCTGTCGCCCTCATGGTGCAGCGTGACGCCGATACTGACGGTGACATGGATGGTCTTGCCGGCATAGATCAAGTGGCTGTGCTCAATCTTGGATCGGATCTTATCGGCGATCGGAAATGCCTGCTCAAGCTCGCAGCGGTTAAGGACAACGGCGAATTCTTCGCCTCCGTATCGGTAGACCTTATCGCCGGAACGGATGATGGATTTGATGCTTTGAGCAAGAAAATAAAGAACTTTATCCCCTGCCACGTGGCCGTATTCGTCATTCAGGAGTTTAAAATTATCCGCATCGATCATCATGAGAACCATTGAGAGCTGTTTGTTTTTTCCGGCTTCGACGGTATCGGTCAAATCATCGATAAAGCCTTTGCGATTTCCGACTTGCGTTAAGGTATCCGTTGTGAGATTTCTGATGGCTTCTTGGAGCTCATGGTTCAACCCGTCGATTTTATGTTGTGCTTTTTTGAGTTCTTCGGACATGTTTTTACCCAGTTCGCTGAGCCCTTCGACGTACGTTACGCATCGTTCGACATGGTCGTCGGCGACATTGCTCAAATATTGTTCTTGCAATTCGGCGACATGGGAAATGTCCGAATGGGCTTCAACGAAGGCTTGCAGCGAGCGATGGGCAATGTCGAGATAGCGTCTTAGCTCTTCATAATTGTCCTGAAGCGCTTCGTCTTCTTTCTGTTTTTTGATGAGCGACTGATCGGCTTGCCGGATGAATATTTCGTCAAAGTGCTTTTTATAATGAGACGGATAGGGAGGGATGTGCTGCGAACGTAAAACATCCATCGTTTGATCATGAATTGCAAAAATTTTATCGTATACGGTTTTTTTGCTCATTGTCGTTTACTCTTTATGAAAGCGGGTTGGTTTGAGAAGATTGTACCACGTTCACTACCGCTTTTAGCCAGAATGGACAACAAGCTCTCAGAAATATGCTAACATACAATCATTCGATAACAATAAAAGGTATCCTTAAACAAAATTAGCTTTTTTCTATTTGACGATATGATTTTGTAACAGTAACTTATTACAATCGGTCGTTGGTTCGTGTTGTTTTGATCATCAAAAACTGCAAGGAAGGTGAACGTGTGAAAGGTATTATCATGGCGGGAGGATTCGGAACCCGAATCCAGCCCTTGACCCATTCTCTGCCCAAGCCGATGCTTCCGGTTATCAACCGTCCGATGATGGAGATTACCGTTGAGCGGCTTAAAGCATCGGGTATTGATGAAATCATTATCCTTTTATACTTCATGCCCGAAGTCATTCAGGGATATTTCGGAGACGGGAGCCGTTTCGGCGTCTCCATAACCTATGTCCTTCCCGATGACGATTACGGCACGGCGGGAGCACTCAAATCCGCCGAAGCGTATGTCGGCGCCGATGACGTACTGGTGATCAGCGGCGATTTGGTGTGTGATTTCGATCTTGAAAAAATCATCGCATTTCACCGCAGCAAACACTCCAAACTCACCATCACGCTTACCTCAGTAGAAAACCCTTTGCCCTTCGGGGTTGTGATCGCCGACGATGAAGGCAAGATCGAACGCTTTTTGGAAAAACCGAGCTGGGGAGAAGTGTTCAGCGATCAAATCAACACGGGCATTTACGTTCTTGACAACGAAATCTTCGATGCCATCCCTTCCCAGACCAATTACGATTTTTCTAAAGACCTTTTCCCCTCGCTGATGGCTCAGGGAGTGACGCTGTGGGGATGCCTTATGGAAGGGTATTGGCGTGACGTCGGCAACCCGGAGAGTTACCGCAGCGTCCATCAGGAAATTTTCGAAGGGAAAGCGCGGTTTGACTATATCGGCGAGAAGGTCGAGATCGGAAGAGGGACCGTTTATCTGGGGCAAGGGGTCAAGCTGCCTAAAGAGACGAAAATCAAAGGGATCGTCGTCTTGGGGGACAACGTCACCGTCGACAAAGGATGCGAACTTTACAACTGCGCAATCGGTGCAGGGAGCAAGATCGGCGAACGGTGCCGGATTGAAGAATCGGTCATTTGGAAAAACGTAGCCATCAAGGAACGGTGCAGTCTGGTCAATGCGGTCATTGCCGACGGCTGCAGCGTAGGAGAAAAAGTTCACATCGTCCAGGGGGCCATCATCGCTCAGGATTGTCGGATAGGCAACAATGCGGCATTCGAAAAAGACGTGATGGTATGGCCCGGAAAAACGATCGAAGAGGGAGCGATCGTCAGTTCCAACGTGATTTGGATGGACAAATACAAAGCTTCGCTGTTCAGCAATAACAATGTTGTCGGGCGAAGCAACGTCGAGCTGTCGTGCGAAATCGCCACAAAACTGGCCGAAGCGTTCGGTTCGGTATTGCCGGTAGGGTGCACGGTCTATACGTCGCGCGATTACCACAAGGGATCGCGGATGCTCAAACGGGCATTTTTGGGAGGACTACTCGGTACCGGTGTGAACGTCGTCGATTTGCAGTTCATGCCGCTGAATGTCATGCGCCACGGTCTTTATGTACATGAGCAGATCGGAGCAGGAGTACATTTTCGGCAATCTCTGGATGACCCCTCAACAACGGAAATCAGTTTTTATACGGCCGATTCGCTGCCGCTGAATAACGGAATGGCACAGAGCATCGAGCGGCTTTTTTTCCGGGAAAATTTTCGGCGCGTCGACGTCTCAGAAATCGGAGAGATTATTGACAAACCCAACCTGAACAAGGATTATTTGGATCGAATGTTTTCGCTGATTGACAAAAACGGCTTTAAGCGGTGCAAAATGAACGTAGCCGTCGATTTGATGTTCGGGGTAACGAGCGAAATTTATCCGCAGGTAATCAATGCGCTTGAAATCGACAATATGATTCTGAACGCGTATTGGGATGACAAAAAACTCTCTCGCCTCTATATCGAACGCGATCGTGCGAAGCAGGCTTTGGCTGAGATCGTCGAGACGTTGAAACTGGACGCGGGATTCATGGTGTATCCCAACGGGCATCGGCTGAAAATTTTTACCGTAGAGGGAGGGATGCTTCCCGATTACGAAGCGCTGCTGTGTATTTTGGCATTGGCGGACGGCAGCGATGAGATACGCCGCGTTTATCTACCGACATGGGCGCCCGATTGGATGGACGGAATGTTTGAAAATCTTGAAATCGTTCACGGCAAGATGACGGGGCTGAAGGCTTCGACGATGAAAGATTTCGATTTAATCGCCGACGTAGACGATCAGTACATATTTACCGCATTCGGCTTCCATAGCGACGCGATATTCGCCGGAGTGAAAATTCTGGAAATGATGGCCAAGCAGCACGTCAAGCTGCCGTCCGTTCGCAAGCGTATTGATCCGAGCCGCCATTATTATCGCTGTACGATTGCCTGCCCGGAATCGGCAAAGGGAAAAATGATGCGCCGTTTCGGCGAACACGCCAAAGGAAAACGGATGTCGCACATCGAAGGGATACGGGTTGAGCTGGGGCAAAAACGATGGGTGCTGATGCTTCCCGATCCGCATGACGAGAAACTTCACCTCTACATTCAATCGAGCAGCCTCAAAGAGAGCGAAGCCCTGGCGCAAGAATACTCCGCCCTTTTGAAGCTTTAGGGGGAGCGAATGAAACGGCTGCCGCTCAAGATTGCTTTTTTCTGGCACATGCATCAGCCCTATTACCGGGACGACGAGAGCGGTGTGATCGAGATGCCGTGGGTGTTTCTGCACGCATTGAAAGATTATTACGAAATGCTGTGGCATTTAAAGCGGTTTCCTCAGCTCAAAGCGACGTTCAACCTATCCCCCTCATTGCTCGAACAGCTTCGGCTGTACGAAGACAAAGACGTTGAAGACCGTTTGCTGAAACTTTTTCGTCAACCGTGTTCCATGCTCGACGAGAGCGAAAGAGAATGGGTAATACGGTTTGTCCGCAATGTCCATTACGAACATCAGGTAGTGCCTTTGCCGCGCTATGCGCAACTATTGGAAGCATCGCAGACCCGGTCGCTGGATGATGGCGAAATGTGTGAAATCGAAGTGCTGTTTTTGCTTTCGTGGTGCGGCAATGCCTTGAGAAGCGAGAAACTTCTGATCGCGCAGATACTTGAGCAAGGGGAAGGTTTTGATGAAGTGCAGAAGAACGCCTTGCTGGATACGCTGGCTGATTTTATCCGGCAGATTATGCCCGAATACCGTTCAATGATCGAAAGCGGACGCATCGCTTTAGCCATGAATCCGATGTACCATCCGATCATGCCGCTGCTGATGGACATGAAAAATGCGCTGCACAGCCGTCCGGATACCAAGATGCCGGATGTGACCTGCATGTTCGAAGAGGATGCTTACCGCCATCTGGAAGAAGGGATGAAATGTTTTAACGAATGTTTTGATCGTGATCCGCAGGGAATCTGGCCCTCGGAAGGGTCAGTCAACGAAACAACGTTACAGGCATACGAACGTTACGGATTTCGTTTTGCCGCTACCGATGAAGAAATTCTGTTTGCGACGCTGAACAATTATGAGAGATCAACCCTCTATACCCCATATCGGTTTAAGCACGAAAACGGGATTATGGTCGTGTTTCGGGACAAACGGCTCAGCGACAAAATCGGTTTTCATTACGCCGCGTTCGAGGCAAATACGGCGGCAGACGATTTTATGGCCGATTTGCATCATGTCCATGAATCCTACGATAACGCCGTCGTTTCCGTCATTCTCGACGGTGAAAATGCCTGGGAATCTTATCCTGACAACGCGATTCACTTTTTCAACGCGTTGTATGAACGGCTGAGTGCATGCACGTGGTGCGAGACGGTGCATTTGGACGGACTTGCCGCAGACGAACGCCGTTATCCGATTCTGGGGCGCATCCATCCGGGGAGCTGGATTTACCGTGATTTTTCGACATGGATCGGGCAGCGGGATAAAAACCGTGCATGGGAGATGCTCTGTCAGGCGCATTTGGCCTATCAACGTCAGGCAGATGCTCTGACGCTCCCGCTGCGTGAGACGATACAAAGAGAACTGCTCATCGCCGAGGGGAGCGACTGGTTTTGGTGGTACGGGACCGATCATCAAAGCGAATACGCCGATTTGTTCGACATGCTTTTTCGCCAGCGTTTGATCCGTATCTACAGACATATGTCGCAGAGCGTTCCGGTCTATCTGCTGAGGCCGAACCGATCTGAAACGCTTCAGACGTCGCTGATCCCGACTGAATGGATATCCCCCGCACTGAGTGCGGAAGAGGAACCGTTTTTTGAGTGGTACGGTTCTGGTATCGTGCACGAACCTAGCTTTACCGATGTGATGGATACGAGTGAAAAGGGGATCATACGTGCGATGCGCTACGGGTTCGATCGAGAGTATTTTTACCTTTCGCTGGAGGGGAGATGGCACGAACTTAGCGGGCGGGACATACGCCTGAAACTGCTGAGCGCACAGTGCCAGCCGCTGGAAGTTGCTCTGCTGCGGGAAAAGAAACTGGATCGGCGTTCCGAAACCCCCGAAGGGATCGTCTCCAAAACGGCGCAGCTGCGCATACCGCTTAAATGGCTCAAAGCGGACGAAACCTTTTCGCTTCAGATCGAAGTGATTGCGGGCGAAGAGATTCTATCGCGATTTCCGAACGAGCATGCCGCGGTTTTGGCACGCTATATCGACCGTCCGTACGACTGGTATATTTAAGGGGAAATGATGAGTACGTTTTTATTCGGTATCCACTGCCACCAGCCGGTTGACAATTTCGACCATGCCGTGCTTGAGGCGATTGAGCGTTCCTATTTTCCTGTGTTCGATGTTTTGAGCCGTCACGAGAAATTTCGCTTCAGCGTCCATTTCAGCGGATGGCTGCTGGAAAAAATAGCGGCTGACGTTCCGCATCTGTTTGCATTGATGCAGACGATGAGCGCCCGTAATCAGATTGAATGGCTCGGAGGAGGGTATTACGAGCCGATACTAGCCTCCATCTCTTCAGCCGATCGCCGAGGACAGATCGAAAAACTCTCCGACCTCATCGAAAAACTTTTCGGCCGCCGTCCGCGAGGTATCTGGCTGACCGAGCGGGTATGGAGCGACGAGATACTCTCCGATCTGGCCGCATGCGGCATCGAGTACACGTTGGTGGACGACTATCACTTTCATCGTGTCGGATTTACGCCCCGAGAGTGCGAAGGGTATTATCTCAGCGAATGCGGAGGCGATACGGTCAAGATTTTTCCGATCCACAAAGACCTTCGTTACCGGCTCCCTTTTTCGCCGCATGAAGATGCGATCAACGCAATCGAATCGATGGACACGGCAATCTGTTTTGACGACGGGGAAAAATTCGGGTTATGGCCCCATACGCATGAATGGGTGTACGATCAGGGGTGGCTGGACGCTTTTGTCACACAGCTGTGCAATCGCGATCGGATCACCACGATGCGTTTCGGCGATTATATCGACAGCAATACGGCGCTTGGGCTGGCCTATTTGCCGAACGTCTCGTATTATGAAATGGGAAATTGGTCATACGGTACCAAGCGCGCGTTGCAGGCCGACAGCGCGTTAAAAATACTGTCCGGTCATATGAACCCGGACGAGGCGCAGAGTGTATTAGGCGGAGGGATCTGGAAAAACTTTCTGGTCAAATACCCCGAAGCGAACCACATCCATAAGCGGATGCTCCGGCTGTCGAAACACATCGGTGCGATAAGGGACGAAACCTACAGGGAATGGGTCTATAAGGCGCAGACGAACGATGTATTCTGGCATGGGGTGTTCGGAGGGATATATCTGCCGAATCTGCGCGACAACGCCTACCGATACATTATCGAAGCGCAATCGATCTTATCCCGGCATACAGGGTTCAGGGGGGAGGTCGAGGATTTTGATTTGGACGGGTATGCTGAAGTGAGCCTGTGCGATCCGACGCTGCATATGGTTTTCAGTACCCGAAACGGGGGGATGATTGTCGAACTTGATCGCATGGAGAGAGGCTTTAACCTTCAAAACACGCTGACGCGTCGCCGTGAATTTTATCATAGCGCGCTGTGTGCTATGCACGAGAATCAAGAACATGCCGAAGGGATACAAACGATTCATCACGCGCATCATGTTCTGACTCCCGAAGCATCCGATGCGTTGCATTTTGATTTTTACCGGCGCGGTTCGTTTGTCGACCACTTCTGCGCACAGGAGACCGATCTATCAGCGTTTTATCGATGCGGCTACACCGAATACGGCGATTTTGCCAACGGTGTATTCGAGATCGTTTCCGCACGCAGCGATCAGGCACGTTTTGAACGCCGTGGACATGTGGACGGTACGGCGGTGCGCTTGGACAAAAACTACCGTTTAGAGAAGGACGCGCTGGAGGTCACCTTGCAGATCGACTCTCCGCCAAGAGAGGGACTGATGTATGTATGCGAGCTTAACCTCCATTTCGCCAATCTTTCCGACATACGTATCCGTTCGCAAGAAATATCGATCGACACGGCAGGAGCATCGTTTGACTCGGATAGTGAGCTGACGATCTGCGACCCGTATCTGAAGGAAACCATACGGATCGGATGGAACTGCAAGCACACTCTCTGGATACATCCCGTGATGAGCGTATCGCAAAGCGAAGGGGGAATCGATCTGATGGCACAAGGGATTATGATAGCCTTTGCGTTTGTCTATGAGGATGCACTGAAGCTGGAATGTGCAATCCGATGGGAAAGAGGTGCGGAATGAGTACTTACCGCTACGACCCGCTGGAAGATCGCTGGACGATCATTGCGCGGCATCGGTTGAAAAAACCGACGCTAAAAGCTGAAGATATTCGTATGGTTCCTGCCGAATGTCCTTTCTGCGAAGGGAACGAAGCGTTGAGCGATGCGGAAATCGATGCGTCGTGCGTTCATGCGGAACGTTCCATAAATACATCCGGCTGGATCAACCGGGTTGTCGCTAACCGCTACCGGGCCGTTGCGATAGAAACCTCCGCAGACGTTGTCGAAGAAGGGATACATCGCAGCATGGGCGGATTTGGTGCTCATGAGATACTGATCGATACGACCGGACACGATTCGGATCTTGCATTGATGAGTCCGGATGAGACGGTGTCGTATCTGCGTATGGTCGCCAAACGGATTGAGAACCTTTCACAAGATTCCCGCATCGCCCATGTCAGCGTATTCAAAAATGTCGGTATTCTCGCCGGAGAGACTATGTCCCATCCGCATACTCAAATCGTCGCGCTCCCGTTCATTCCTTCGCACATCGCATCGATGTATGAGAGGGAAGCGGTATACCACCGTGCGCATCATGCCCATTTAGTGCTCGATGAGGTCGCACAGACGATTGACGACGAGACGCGCCTGATCGCGAGAGAGGGTGATTTTTGTCTCTATACCCCTTTTGCGTCACGCTATCCGTTTGAGTTGAGGATTGCGCCGACTACAGTTTTAACGTCGCTGGTATACGCTTCTTCCGAGCAGCTGGAAAGCCTTGCGGTGCTTGTCCACCGTTCGGTTCATTTGATGAAGCTCGTCTTGGGGGAAAAAGTGGCGTATAATATGGTCATACGAGATTCAATCCGAGATGATAATCCCTACCACACGGTTTACATTTCGATGTTACCCCGTCTTTTCGGCGTGAGCGCGCTGGAAAGCGAGGATGGGGTTTCGATTAATCCGATGCCTCCCGAAGAGGCTTCAAAACTTTACAAGGAGCGGTTATGACGATTGCAATGGTTGCCAGCGAGATGTTCCCCTATGTCAAAAGCGGCGGTTTGGCCGATGCCGTAGGGGGGTTTTGTCGAGAACTGTCACGCCATGAAGAGACAATCGCCATCTTGCCTTTGTACCGTTCTATCGACTGCGAACGCTTTGATATCCGTCCTGCCGGCATTGATTTTTCCCTGAATCTTGGAGGAGAAAAATTTAATATTAAAGTATATAAATGTTTTGATAACGGATGCGAAAATTATTTCATCTATCATCCGGCGCTGTGCGATCATGAACGTCTGTACGATTGCCCCGATAGCGACCTGCGGTTCGGGATATTTGCTCATGCGGTGTGCGAACTGGCTGCCAATCACATCAATATCGACATTCTTCATCTGCATGACTGGCAAAGCGCTCTGGCAGCGCCGCTGGCCAAAGAACCGTACCGTCTTCGCTGCCGGGTTGTTCTAACGATCCATAATCTGGCATTTCAGGGTATTTTTTCCAAAGAGGCGATTGAGAGGCTGAATCTTGGGTGGGACCGATTTACGATCGATCGGTTCGAATTTTATGACAAAGTCAATTTTCTCAAAGGGGGCATTGCCGATGCCGACGCCGTCACGACGGTCAGCCCGACCTATGCGCAAGAGATAAAGCATCCTGATTTCGGATGCGGTCTGGACCGTTTTTTACGCACGCACGAGGATAAACTTTCGGGAATTCTCAACGGGATTGATGCGTCTGAATTCGATCCTGCGTCCGATCCTGCGCTGTCGTTTCCTTTCGATAACCGCCAGATCGGCCGGAAGCAGGAAGAAAAACACGCATTGTGCGAACATATCGGACTGCATAACAGCCATTATCCGCTTTTTGCCTACGTCGGAAGGCTTGCCGATCAAAAGGGGATCAAAGAGCTGGCCGAAATGCTTCGCTCGATCGCAGACGCTCCCCTTAACGTTGTGATACTGGGAAGCGGCGATCCGTATCACGAAGCGCTGTGCAAACCTCTTGAGGGGAAAGAAAACATCAGGGTGATACTCGGATACGATGAAGCTTTGAGCCGCAGGATATATGCGGCGTCCGATTTTTTTCTAATGCCGTCGAAATTTGAGCCGTGCGGTCTGGCGCAGATGATCGCGATGCGTTACGGATCGATTCCCATTGTGCGCAAAACGGGAGGGCTGCGCGACACGGTGATCGATTTTACCGATTCCTCTCCTCACCATCCGAACCCTTCGGTCGGGACGGGAATTACGATGGAGAGGACGGATATTGTGTCATTTATGCATGCGATCATCAAAGCGCTTGCCCTGTATGCCGATCGCGAGAAGCACACAGCTTTGATAGTATCTAATATGAAAAAAGACTTCTCATGGCGAAGACCGGTGATGGAGTATCTCAAGCTCTACCGTGCTTTAAAGCCTTTTTAAAGGAGACAGTATGAAAACGGGTGACATAACGCAGCGAAGTTTGGGAGACGATCATTTCTCCAGCCATACGCACGAAACCGAGCTTTTTGCAAAACGGGTCAAAGCTGTCGCAGAGCCGGCAGCTCCGATAATACCGGATCGCTACGATGAAGATCGGTGCGCTCTTTTGATGGTCAATCCGCATCGCCTCTTTTTTTACTGGGAACTCTCACGCGAGACAAGGCTTCGTTACGGTATCGGGGATGAGAGTTCTTTTAGTCTGTGTATCATGCAAGGCGGCAGAACCGTAGTCTGCAAAGAGGTGCACGGCGATCTCGGCAGTTATTACGTAGCGGTTGATGAGCCGTTTGCGAAGTTGTATGCCACATTATCGTGGACCGATGAAAACGGGGTGGTGCACGTGTTGCTACGCTCCAAAGAGTTTAAAATCGGCAGTGATTTACTCCGCTACGGCGAAGGAGAAATCTGGTATGACAAAAACGGCGGTATTCTTTTGCACGCGTCACTCAGCGATGAATTACCCGGATCAGCAACATCGATGAGCAGCGTATCCTGCCAACCGAAACCATGAAACAGGGATACTGGCTTGGGGTGCTTCATTCGCATCTGCCGTTCGTCAAACACCCTGAATACGACTTTTATCTGGAAGAACAATGGCTTTTTGAAGCAATCGAAGAGTGCTATATTCCACTTTTGCGTAATCTCAAAAGGCTCGAAGAAGAGGGGGTTTACGTTCGTCTGAGCGTATCGGTTACCCCGCCTTTGATCGAAATGTTCAATGATGCCGTATTGAGTGAAAAGTTTTGTTTGCGTTTGAGTCGCCAGCTTGAATTGGCTGCCAAAGAACTCGAACGGCTCGAAGGCGACCCGTTTTATGAAACGGCGCTCTATTATCATGAACGTTTTCGCTCGATCAGCGATTTTTTCTACGGTTTTTTAGAAAAAAACATTCTCAACGGTTACCGCTATTTTGAGCGCAACGGGATGCTTGAAATCATCACGTGCGGTGCAACACACGGTTTTTTACCGCTGCTGAGCGTTAACGAAAAAGCAGTGGAAGCCCAGATCGCTCAGGCGGTGAAGGTACATACCGAAGCCTTCGGCAAAGCCCCAAGAGGGATATGGCTTCCCGAATGTGCCTACTACGACGGGCTGGATGCGTTACTGGCCGCGCATGGGATCGAGTATTTTTTTATGGATTCGCATGGCATCGCGTTGGGAGAGCCTTCGCCGCGGTATGGGGTATTCGCTCCCGTTTATACTCCTTGCCGCGTTGCGGCGTTCGGGCGTGATCCCGAGTCGTCCAAACAGGTATGGAGTTCGAAAGAAGGATACCCCGGCGATTCGCGGTACCGTGATTTTTACCGGGACATCGGATACGATCTTCCTTTCGATTACGTCGCCCCTTATCTTGACCCGGCCGGCACGCGCGGATTTACGGGTTTTAAATACTACAAAATAACCAACGAAAGGGGAGACAAACACCGGTATGATCCCCATGCGGCGCAAGAAGCGGCGCAGTCGCACGCATCCAATTTCCATTTCAACCGTGAAAGGCAAATAGACTACCTTTCCGACTATATGGATCGTCCCCCTTTGATCGTTTCGCCCTACGATGCCGAACTTTTCGGCCATTGGTGGTTTGAAGGCCCCGATTTTCTCTACTATTTTTTCAAAGAATGCCATACGCACGGTTTGATCCGCCCGATAAGCGCGCCTGAATACCTCGAATTGTATCCGGTCAATCAGGTGATTAATCCGAACCCTTCATCATGGGGAGATCGCGGCTATTTTGATGTCTGGATCAACGGAGGGAACGACTGGATATACCGTCATCTTCACATTATGGCGGATCGTATGTGCGAATCGGCACGCCGATTCGCCGATATATATGAATCCCGGAATATCCGTATCCTCAATCAGATGGCAAGAGAGCTGCTGCTCGCCCAAAGTTCGGACTGGGCATTTTTGATGACGACGGGAACCGCATCGGAGTACAGTGTCCGCCGTACGAAAGAGCATATCGCCAATTTCAATCGCCTCTACGACATGGTGCACGGCAAAAATGTAGATGAGGGTTTTGTGGAATGGCTTGAATCCAAAAATTCCATTTTTCCGTCGATCGATTTTCGGATATACCGATGATGGAGCCTTCATTGTTCTTCGACATCGGTGGGAGTCACTTTCGGTACCGTAGTGAAGAAGGCGAAGTACATCGATTAAAGACGCAACGATGGGAAAATCAAATGCTCGATGTGATCGAATCTCATCGGGGGATCAAACGTATCGGAATTGCCTTTGCCGGACAGGTTTTTAACGGTGAGATTCGCTCGGCTCCCAATATTGCAGTCGAGCACCAAAATATACAAGCGTTTCTTGAATGTCGGTTTCCCGGAGTGCAGGTCCGGATTGAGAATGATCTCAAATGTGCAGCACTGGCTTATCGGCAGCGATTCAAATATGATACGATCGGCGTGTTATACGTCGGGACGGGATTGGGCTCGGCCAGTGTGAGCGAAGGAAAGATTGTCCGCGGCTGCGGAAATATGGCGGGTGAAATAGGGCATGTCGGTTATCAGTCGGTTCCGCTGGTCTGCGGCTGCGGCAAATCCGATTGCCTTGAACTTTTTGCGTCCGGGAGCGGACTGGAAAAACAGCGTCACCTGTTCGGATTGAGCGATTTAAGCGTCGACGGATGGTTTGAGGGGAACGTTCAGGAGCGTCGCACCGCCGAGACGGCGGCGGATGCTTTGGCCTATGCCGCTTCCTTGATGATTACCCTTCATAACCCCTCGGTATTGGTGATCGGCGGGGGAGTGTGGGAAGACAATCCGATGTTGAGAGAGAAAGTCAAACCGTTGATTGCGGCCAAAACCTTTCCGCCTGCCTACAAAGAGTGCCGGATCGTAGATGCCGATTTGGACAATGCTCCGTTGATCGGCGCGGCATTGCTGTTCGAATAAAATTTTTGCCAAGGAGAAAAGATGCACTTTCATGAATGTTCGATCAATGAGCGTTACCAGACAAAAGTTGCCTATTTTTCGATGGAATTCGGGGTTCATCAGGCGTTGAAAGTGTACGCCGGAGGGCTTGGATTTCTGTCCGGATCGCACATGCGCAGCGTGTATGATCTCAAACAAAATACGATCGGTATCGGTATCCTGTGGAGTTTTGGATATTACGATCAAGGCCGCCATGAAGACCGCAGTCTCCGAGTCGAATTTACCCGAAAATATTACTATTTTCTCGAAGAGCTTGCGCAGAAGGTGACGGTTGTAATCAATGCAAAACCGGTTGTCATCAAAGGATATCTACTCCGCCCCGAAGTATTCGGTACGGCTCCGATTATTTTGCTCTCGACCGATACGGACGAAAACGATTTTCTCTCCCGTACGATTACCCACAAGCTTTACGACCCCAATGAACAGACCCGCGTTGCGCAGGAAATCGTATTGGGAATCGGCGGTACGCGGATGCTCGAAGCTCTGGAATACGAGGTCGACATTTACCATATGAATGAAGGACACGCACTGCCGCTTGTGTTTGAACTCTACGGCCGCTACCGCGATATGGAACAGGTTCGCCCTCATGTTGTGTTTACGACACACACTCCCGAAAAAGCGGGGAACGAAGAACATTCGACCCATTTTCTGCACGAGATGGGCTTTTTTAATACGTTAAGCATGGAGGAAGTCACTCAGATCATGGGGGAGCATCACCATGGCACGTTCAGTCTCACCCTCGGGGCGCTGCGCAGCGCTAAAATCGCCAACGCCGTCTCGGCACTTCATGCAGAGGTAGCCAATGAGATGTGGAAACCCTATGAGGGAATCTGCCCGATCATCTCGATAACCAATGCACAAAACCGCCGTTTTTGGACCGATAAAACGCTGATCCGGGCGTTGGACGAACATGAAAATTATGAGGTCATCGCGCGTAAAAAACACCTCAAAAAGCTTCTTTTTTCCGAAGTCGCCGATCAGACGGGAAAGATGTTCGATCCCGAGATCTTTACCATTGTCTGGGCGCGCCGTTTTACCGAGTACAAGCGCCCGGGGCTTCTGAAATACGATATGGAACGCTTCCTTCGCCTCATCACCCAAAACGATTATCCGGTGCAGGTGATCTGGGCAGGCAAACCTTATCCGTTTGATCCTAATGCGATCAACATTTTCAATGAACTGGTTGATCTGTCGCACCAATACTCGCGGATCGCCGTTTTGACCCACTACGAGCTGGATCTTTCGCGTATGCTCAAGCAAGGGAGTGATCTGTGGCTCAATACGCCGCGGATCACCCGAGAAGCCAGCGGTACGAGCGGCATGACGGCGAGCATGAACGGTTCTGTCCATTTTTCGATCAATGACGGATGGCATCCCGAATTTGCCAAAGACGGGATCAACATGGACATTCTGGAGAAAACCATACTGCCGCTCTATTACGATCGTCCCAAAGAATGGGTCAAAATTATGAACAATGCAATGAGTGACGTGAATACGGCATTTGATACGGGACGCATGGCGCATGAATACTATACACTGATGTACGATGCCTGATTAAGCCAAAGAACGGCGGCAGCTGTACCGTTTCTGTAGTATAATCTTCGCTTGTTATAACGTAGGAGAAACGTATGGACCGAGAATTGGCCTTTATTCAGCAATTTTATATGAAAACGATCGACTTCCTGGCGAATTACAGCTTCCAGATCATCGGTGCAATCATCATCGTCCTGATCGGATGGTTTTTGTCCAAATATATCTATAACGTTCTTATCCGCTTTTTCCAAACGCATGATTTCGATCCGACGCTGGGCAAATTTGCCGCTAACGGAGTGCGCCTGCTTGTTTTCGGAGCGATGATCGTCGTAGCAATCGGCAAACTCGGGATTTCCGTCGCTCCTTTCGTGGCGGCTGTGGGAGCCGTTTTCCTGACAGCCGGTTTGGCGATACAGGGGAGCGTTGCGAATTATGCGGCAGGAATTTCGCTGATTATCACCCGTCCGTTCCGGATCGGGGATACGATTCTGGTCAATAAGGTTTATGGAGAAGTAGAGGAGATCAAACTCGCCTACACGACTCTGCGTACCGAAGACGAAGAACTTATCACCGTTCCGAACAAAAACATGATCGGAGAAGTCCTCGTCAATTCGTCGAATTACCGCATCGTCGAATCACGGGTAGGTATATCGTACGCCAATGATGCCGAAAAAGCGATTGAAATCATCAAAAAAGTGATCGATCAATGTGATTTTGTATCGCAGGAAAATTCAGCGATTGTCGGGATCGAAAGTTTCGGAGACAGCGCGCTGATAATCGGAATCCGATATTGGGTTCCGACCCGCAATTTTTTTAAATTCCAGTATCAAGTGAATATGCTCATCTATAAAGCGCTGCAAAATGCTGCGATCACGATTCCGTTCCCGCAAAGGGAAATCGCTATCGTTCGGAACGCTTAGGGAGCAGTTTTTTTGACGTATTTTTTGAAGACTCGCTCGACCTCTTTTTGTTCGGTCACTTTGACACCTAGACAAAAATCGTCAAAAATGTTGATCTGGGTAGCGGCGGAGTATTTGGTATCGATATGGCGTAATACGATTTTATTCTCTTCGATGGCTACCTCGCCCGTAGCATTGCTTGCAAGTGGCGGAATAGTGCATTTGTCGGCCTGATACCCGTCTTTACTCCATTTTCCGCTCAGTTCCTGCCCTGCCATTTCCAACTGAAACGTTTCGTTGATGGCTTGACTAACCGGAACTTTACCCACGAGGGTGTAAGTGGAAATGACATCGTTGTCGTCGGGCGATCTTCGAGAGGTGAGAGTTATACGGCTTCCGGACATTTCGAGTTTGAAATACCGGCCGTAATTATCAACCCATGTTCCCGCTAGGGCCGTGACTTTTGCGGCCTGTTCCATTCGGTACTCGAGCTTGATGATCTCGTCGCGGATTTTCGGTGCGTCTTCGGCTTTGGGATTGAGATTTAGGTAGTGTTGATAGCTGTCCATCGCTTCTTTGTAGCGTCCCAGTCTGGCCTGCACCGATCCGAGGTTGTACCATGCCGCCGAGAGTTCAGGTGCGATTTGCGTAGCCTTGGCGAACTGTTCCGCAGCACCGGCAAGCTCTTTATCCGATTTGGCCATTTCGATTGCCGCAATTCCGCGTATCAAATAACGTCGTCCCTCATCCGCCCGATCCTCGGCGATGCCGGTTGTTGACAGCAAAGAGGCCAAACAAACGGCTTTTAATAATGTATTCATTCTTTCGTCCTTATACGTATTTTACTGTTTACTGAGCTATTATACAAAGACAGAGTATAAATATTCTCAAGGGTGAAATGATGAAATGGTTTCTGATTGCTTTTCTGTGTTTTGGATACACGCAGGCCGCATTGGCGCTCAATCCGGGTGAACAGGCCATTAAGTGGGCTACGGCGGAACGCAATTCCGCGCTTGGTGCCGTAGCGGCTGCGGAAAAACGGGTTGAATCGGCGGAAAGCGACCTCAGGATTTCACGCAGTGTGGAACAGGATGTCCGTACATCCAAAGACCCCGATGCGATGGCCGTCGCGCGTGAAGCAGTAGCGATCAGCGTCCAGGGGGTGAAGGAAGCCAATACCTTGCTCAATCGCGCCAGAGCATTGCTCTCCAAACAAGAAAACACCCTTGTCTCCATACGAACATCGGTTTCGGAATACGGCGGACATGGAGCAATGGTGATTCCGATAAACGGAGAAGTACGCCGTTCTTTGCTGGGTGCTGTTACCGCTTCGGATACCGTATTGCCGCTTCGCGTCGGTGAAAGGGTCGATGTGGGAGCCAACAGTGCCGCAAAGTTATTCGTAGCGCGCGGAGATGCTGAAGTGGACCTGCATGAAAACAGCAGTTTCACGGTTACGCAAGACGATACGGGAGAAAGTTTCGAGGCTATGCTGACACAAGGGTTCGCACGTGTACATGCGAAGCTGAAGCACTTTCTCGGAAAGAAGTTTGAAGTCCGAACTCCCACGGCAATTCTGGCTGTCCGCGGGACGGATTTTTCGGTAAAAAGTTTATCGGATGCCAGCAGGGTCGAAGTATACGAAGGGACCGTCTGGGTTCGATTGCCCAAAAGCGAGAGCAGTGTCGAAGTGCATGCCGGCGAAGGATGTGAGATACTCAAAGACGGTGGGATTCAGCCCGTCAAAATGCTAAAGCGTCCATGGAGTCAAAATGCCCCGTCTCGTTAGTTTTCCGATTACGGTTTTCGTATGGATATTGAGCAGTTCCACGGTGTATGGTGAGTATTGCATCGATTGGAAATCATGGCTTCAAAGTTACGCCGGACAGTCTGGCCACTGCTGGCCTACAGAATCCGAATGCAACTCGTATTATTTTTCGCGCTGTATGAATTCGAACTACAAAAACGACTGTGCGGGACCGTGTTATTTCAAACCCGGGCGTTATCCCAAAACCGGTGCGGCAAAAGCCAAACAAAAAGACAATAATATAAACACGGCACTTCAAAAAGCCGCTGAAGAAAATAAGAAAAAACAGGACGCTTTGAAAAAAGCTGCCGAGAAAAAACAGTTCGATGCGGAAAAAGAAAAATTGCTGAGCGGAATGAAAGGAGGGCTGGGTGCCTCATCCGTCTCCAATCAAATCGTACTCAAGCCGATTCCTCCGGCGCAATCGCAACTGCATTGTATCGCCAACAATGAGGCCAACAGAAGCTGGGAACAACGCGCACCTGATTGCACTCCGGTTATTCCGAATGTTCCCGAGCCGGGAATGCCGGTCGAAGCCGCCGGAACAACCGTCGCCGATCCGCAGATGCTGAGCAAATTCATAGAATCGCTGCATCAGCGGGTTTCGACCACCCGCGAATCCTTGGTGAAACAGGATGCCGCGATCAAGGCATTGGAAAAAGAAATTTCCCAAAAAGAGATGAAAGCTCCCGACACAAAAATACCGAAGGGAGACAGCGACGCGATGAAACGGGCGAAAGAGGCACTCGCCAAAGCCAAAGCCGACCGCGAACGGACGGCTCAGGAACTATCCCGCCTCGAGCAGCAGGAAAAAGAGGCGCAGAACAGATCAAAAGGAAATACACCATGAAAACGAATACAGTGACTTTGGCATTGCTGGGTTGTTTGGCGCTTACGATGCCTCTTTGGGCGGGCGAAGGTGCTCAAGACGCTCGAAAACATATGGTAAGGGGCGTTGCCGCTATCGAAATGGCTAAAACGCCCGGCGAATTGCAAGAAGCGGCAGACGAGTTTCGACGAGCTACCGAACTCGACCCCTCTATGCCGAGCGCTTGGTACAATCTGGGGTCCGTACAGGTGAAACTGGGAGAATACGGTGCAGCCATCGCAAGCTATCAGCGCTATCTTAAACTCTCTCC
Source organism: Sulfuricurvum sp. MLSB (assembly GCF_000747095.1). Lineage (GTDB taxonomy): Bacteria > Campylobacterota > Campylobacteria > Campylobacterales > Sulfurimonadaceae > Sulfuricurvum. The sequence continues at coordinate 63,861 of NZ_JQGL01000013.1, read as the reverse complement.
GAATGCCGACGATGTCCAAAAGATCCAAGATGAAATTATCAAGCTGGAATTTTTGCAAGAGCGCGTTGCAAAAACGACTGCACGGCAGGGCACATGGGTTGCGACGGACGGTACACCTTACACGCTCAAATCAGACGGCAATCATATCATTTTGGAAACAGACCAGCATGCGATCACAGACAACGAGGCTGAGGGGAGCGTTCCGCTTGTCGGTAAGATGTGGATTAGTGAAAAAGAACAAGTCAAATACGATCTGCAAACAAGCGGCACTAAACTGACAGGGACATGGAAACATTCGGCTTTCACAGCCTACGTGTGTATGATTCCCGAAGAGAACGGCGAGGTTAGCGGCGAAATAAGAGATTCGGAAAAAACGATCATAGTACGGCACACACGTATGAAATACATGGCCAAAAACGGCGGATCGTTGTTCGGTGATGATTATTGCGAAGAAGTAAAGCCCGTAGAGAAAAAGAACATCGAAACCGTTTTGCGAGGGCCTCTTCCAAGCGGCGGAATCATGGCCATTCTTTCGGGCATCAACTGGTATTGGCCGGGCGGATTTTCAGCCGTTGAATTGGGATGGACAGGGCACTTGGGCGTCAGCGACGTCAATCCCAGCTCTCCGGCATTCGCTGCAGGCCTAAGAGCGAAGGACAAGATACTATCCATCAACGGCGTCGAGGTCAAAACGCTCTCTACGGCACAAGAAGCGATCTTGCTTTTACGTGGAGAAGTGGGAAGCGAAGTTGTACTGGATGTTATTCATGAAGATCAGGAAACCCCAGTGTCCATGCGTTTCAAGCGGGTGAACGTATGGAATTATGCACCAGGAAAGCCGTGGATCAACTAGGCAATGCATTGAAATTTATACAGGTTAAGGAGCTATATGACCATACGCGTTTATTATGAAGACACTGATGCCGGGGGCATCGTATACCACTCCAATTATCTCAATTTCTGCGAGCGTGCACGGAGCCACCTCTTTTTCGATAAGGGGCGTTCTCCTATTCTCGAAGGGGGGCATTTTGTCGCGAAGCATATCGAAGCCGACTACATTAAAAGCGCAAAACTCGGTGACGTACTGGAAGTCAAAACGTCGCTGATGGAGATGAAGAAAGCCTCTTTTACCCTCTTGCAGCAGGTTTTTCGTGACGCAGAGTTGCTTTTTGAGATGACGATCATACTCGTTTATATCGATTTTTCGGGGAAAATGACCAAGATCCCCGACCAGGAGAAGGATTTTTTCCTAGCGCTGAAGTAGGGGTTTGAGTTTGGGAGCCGCTTTTTCGATCGCTTCGGCGAGGTCGCGGTTTTCGCGCATCATCGCAATGTCCAGAGGCGTCATCCCTTCTTTGCTCATGACGCTTCCCGACGCACCGTGTTCAAGCAGATAAAGGGCGATTGCAGTATGTCCTTTCCATGCGGCCAAATGCAGCGGTGAAGCTCCGCCGGAGTCTTGTGCATTGACGTTCGCCCCTTTTTCGATCAGATATTTGACCGCTTCGGCATTGCCGACCCAGCACGCATACATCAGGATGGTTTTGTTATTGTCCTCACGCATGGCATTGGCATCTTGAAGGGTTTGTATCTGCGATTGGAATGTTGCTGTGTCGTTGCGGTCGAGCAGGCCGACCAGCTGAAGTATATCAGCCGCCTGCACGATGGTGAACGAGAAGAAAAAAAAGACAAAGGCTTTGGTGAACGCGTTCAATTTTTGAACTCGGCGATAAAATCTTTGATGTCATCAAACAGTGCCTGAAGATCTTCTTCATGCTCGACTTCATCGGCCAGAATCTGGGAAACCATATCGTAGGTGATGATATCTTTTTCCCGGGTAATATCAAGAATGTTGGAATAGACGCTGATGGCGCATTGTTCGCCTTTGATGGCTTGCTGAAGGACGTTCCGCACATCCGGATTTTCCGGAGCTTCGTACCCGCAATTGCTGTTTTTGATCCAATCACCCGGGTGCAGAGCCGGGGTGCCTCCGAGCTGAATGATACGGTCGCACACCATCGTTGCGTGGCGAAGCTCATCGGCCGCATGTTGGGTTAATTCGGCGATAGCGGCATCTTTCATCAGCCCTTTGACGACCTTGGCTTCGATAAAATACTGATAGTACGCGAGCCATTCGTCACAATACGCCTTGTTAAGCAGTTCATAAACGGTCTGCGCTTCGATCCCCTTGAGGAGAGAAATACCTCTTTTTGCCATGAAATCCCCTTTACATGTAGATAGGATTACTCTATCACCGATTCTCTTAAAGGAAAATTATTATCCGCGATAGACTTGAGTTTATCAAGATCGAGAATCTCTATTTTTTTTCCTTTCGTCAGGGTGATAACCGACAACTGTTTGAGCTTTTTGAGCGTACGCGAGAGGGTCTCGGGCGTAATGCCGAGCAATGCCGCGATTTCTATCCCTTTGAGGCGTTCGAACGACACGGCATCATCTTGTATGAGCCGCGCCACTTTGGTCATGGCGTTTGGTGCGCTGTGACGCTGAAGCGATGCTTCGAGCGCACCGATTTTTTGTGTGAGCGACGCGATCAACGCAATGCTGAACGACGGGTCCTCTTGCAATAAAACCAGAAACGGATCACGCTCGATTTTTAGAACTTTGGAATGTCGTGTGCATTCGGCCGATGCGGGGTAGGGGATCTGTTTGAGGGTTGCGACTTCGGCGATGAGTGAAGGAGCGCGGAAACGGTGGACGACAATCGTTTCGGTCGATGCCGACGATTTGAAAACGCTCGCTTCCCCTTCGACCAGCAGAAAAAAATAACGGCTCTCATCCCCTTCGTAAAAAAGGATTTCCCCTTCCGTGTATTCTTTGAGGATACTGATGCGTTCGATTTTTTTAAGCTGCGAATCGGAAAGGTGGCTGAAAAATCCTCCATGAAGAAGGTTAGGGGTTAAGCGGTTCAAATCCGGACTCCTTCGGCCGCATCAGCTCTATGGGATAGATAACCTGATTGTTGATGATCCTCATCGTATACGCCCTCGGAGTGCCGTTTACAACGGCGACGAGATAATCGATACCGACGCTGGCGGAGTAATTCACCCAGTCAAATGAAATATCATTGTTCATCAGTACGTTCGATTCGTAAATTGCAGCCGGAAATTCGATCAGCGAATTCGCCAGAATCATATTTTTTCGGTCATGGTACTGGGTAAGGTTGAGAAGATTGGGATCAATGTTGATTTGCGTGGAGAGTATGTTGCGTTCTTTAACCCCGGTAAACGTCAGATGAGCCGCCAGCAGGGAGCTTTTGACTACGGGCAGATGAAAAACAATGCTTTTTTTGTGAAACAGCGAGGGTTTTGAGAGATGGGAAACAATGTTGTCCCCTTTTGGATCGACGGCATACGCCGTGAAGGTTTTTTTAGCACCTTTGTACGCCAAAAAAGCTTCTTCGATCGACGCTTTCAGCTGTTTACCTACAGACGAATCGTCGTAAAATACGGCAATCGAATCAGACATATACGGGAGCAATGCTTCGATTTGGCGCACATAATCGATCGATCCGAACGTAATGTTTTGCGGGGCGTAAGAAAAGTCGCGCTTGTGAACGGTCGGGATGAAGACCGGCAGCTTGGGATTCAGAACCAGAAAGTTTTTTGTGCCGTATGCCGTGAGCGGTGCCAGTATCGCACTCATGTTATCATGGTGAATATCCGTCAGGGCTTTGGACAGGGCATCGGAAGACTCATCAGCAAGAGGATAGTGTTTGATTTCGCATTCTCCGGCGGTGAGACTGATAAGAGTCGCCAGTGAGACATTGAAGAGAGATTGGGAATATTTGCCGATCACTTTGGGAGAAGAAATCACGGCGATTTTGATCGGGCTTGAAATTTGGCTTTGTTGTGTCGCGGAAGGATCGGCGTTTTTTTCTATTTTGAGGGTCTTGGCATAGCCAAATTGCCCTATCAGGCATACGAGGATCAATATACGGGCAAGCATCATTGCAATTGGGCCTTGATCGTCTGTAAATCGCGCATAGCCTCTTTTTTCATCGACGGATTGCGTATGAGAAAGAGCGGATGAAACATCGGGATGACCGAATATTCGCCCATTGGGATGACTTCGCCCCGCACGCGATCGAAATCTTCTCTTTCGCGTGTTACGAGCTCGTACGCATCAGGGCCTAGGGCAACGACGATACGGGGCTTGATGAGATCGATTTGTTTGGCCAGGTACGGAAGGCAGCTGTTGCATTCACTCTGGGAGGGCTGTTGAAATCCGAACGGCTTGCATTTGACCGCATGGGTGAAATAAACGTCCTCCGTCCGAAGATTCAGGACTTTTTCGATCATATCGCGCAGCATCGTTCCCGAACGTCCGGTGTAGTATTCGCCGCTTTCGTCTTCAGCGGCGGAGACATAGGCATCGACAAACATCAGTTGCGATTTCGGATCACCGTAGCCGACCATGCTTTGGCGGCGCGATTTGCTCAGGTCGCATAAATAACACTTTTGAATTGTTTCGTTCAATGGGGTCATAGCGTCGGGAAGCGAGCTGATAGGGGTCTGAAAATTGGGGGTAACGGGATCGACATAATTGTACCCGAGTGCGCGGAGACGGTAAAGATTTTCCAGTAATGCAAGGTTCTGATAGGAGTCCACGTTTGATACTTTCAGGTTTTAGGGAGAGTATAAAGGAAAGGGGGTTAAAGCCAGCTAAAAACTTGACCTTGAGGGGCCAAGTTTAAAGAGTTACGAACAGTGCCCGCCGCCGCAGCAAGAAGAAGCTTCTTCCACTTCGACTTCGACAGGGGTTGATTCCCATACACCGTGTTTGGTGCAGTAGCCGTGAGCGACGAGGGTCAGTTTTTTGCCCATAGGGACGATGTTAAACGTCACTTCCGCATGGTTTTTTTCGTTTCCGAGCGTTCCGGGAACGAAATCGGCACGTGCCAGCAACGTTTCGCCGTTGTAGAGCGCGATGTTCGCGATGAAATGGTCGAAATCATCCGGGTGAGAGTACTCATTGCCCATTTTGACGGTAACGGCGAATTTTTCACCTTTTTTAGCGGTTGCGGCACAGTGGATAAACGGAGAATGACGATCAATATAATCTTTTTTCGCTTCGCGGTCTACGGTGCTGATATCAACGTAACGGTTAATTGTTGGCATGAATTTATTCCTTGTAGTAGATGAATGGAGGCATTGTACACCCCGAAACTTTTAATCATCCCTAAATAGGACATTTTATCTCTGAATTAATTTTTACTAAAGCAACAGCGATTTTTAACCAATCGGGCGATACAATCGAGCTTTTAAAAATGACGATGGATGAATGATATGTTAAAACCTCTTTTGATTGAAATCGGTGTCGAAGAACTTCCGGCGGTTCCCTTACTGAAAGAACTGGCTGAAATTGAGAAAAAATGGGTAGCCGTTTTGGAAAAAAATGCTCTTTTGGGGGAGTTTGAATTCTATTACACGCCGCGCCGTTTAGTCTTGTGGCACCGTGAATTCAAAACACGTCAAGACGACCGTATCGAAGAGTTTTACGGAGCGCCGGTAGAGATCGCGATCAAAGAAGGCGTTCCGACTCCGGCGGCGCTCGGTTTCGCCAAAAAATGCGGTGTAGAATTCGATCAGCTCTCCCGCGCCGAAAAGGGCGGCAAAGAGGTTCTCTATTTCAGCCAAAACATTCCGGGACGCTCAAGCACGGAGATATTGGGGGAGATGATCGAGCAATGGATCAAAAGCCTGAGCTTCGGAAAAACGATGCGATGGGGCTCGAGCCATGAAAGCTTTATCCGCCCGATCCGCTGGGTCAACGTCATGCTCGGCGAAGAGCTGGTCGACGTGACGCTGTTTGATGTGCGCTCCGGCGCGCATACGTTTGTTCACCGCATCAGCCATTTCGGAGCCAAACGTGTAGACTCCATCCACCACTATTTCGATCTTCTCAAAGAGGGTTCCGTCGATCTGTATCCGCAGAGCCGTCGCGAATCGATTTTGAACAACTTTGCCAAACTCGAATCCGAACACGGAATCACAATCGAAATCGATGAAGATTTGCTCGATGAAGTGGTCGCAATTACCGAGCATCCGACCCCTCTTTTGGGAAGTTTTGACGAGAGTTTCCTCGAACTTCCGCCCGAGGTCATTATCACCTCGATGAAAGAGCATCAACGCTATTTCCCTGTTTTCAAAGAGGGAAAACTCATCAACGCATTCGTCGTCGTCTCCAACGCTCTGACCGATGATTTCAGCCATGTCATCGAGGGGAATCAGCGGGTGCTCCGCCCGCGTCTATCCGATGCATTGTTCTTCTACCGCAACGACCTGAAAAAAGGTTTGAGCACGGCCGGGCTGGAAAAAGTCGTCTTCATGAACGGATTGGGGACTTTGGCGGAGAAGATCAAACGCGAAAAAGTGGTTGCATCGACGATCGCCAACTTGATATATGACAATATCAGTCCTGAGCATTTAGAGCGGGCAATGGAATTGGCAAAAGCCGATTTGATGTCCGAGATGGTTTATGAATTTACCGAGCTTCAAGGGCTTATGGGGTATTACTATGCCCTTGCACTCGGCGAATCCGCCGAAGTAGCCATCGCCATCAAAGAGCAATATCTCCCAACGGGTGAAGAGAGCGCACTGCCGAGCACCACGCTTAGCGCAATCGTCGCTATGGCGATGAAAGTCGATACGCTCATCGGAATGTTCAGCATCGGTGAGATCCCGACCGGTTCGCGCGATCCGTTCGCCCTTCGCCGTGCCGTCAACGGAATTATCAAAATCGCTGTGGCACATCAAATACCGCTCAATTTTTCAACATTGATCGATCAGCTTGCGTCGTTGTATCCGCAAGGAAAAGAGTACAAAAAGAACGTTGAGACGTTTATTATCGAGCGTCTTGCGGGAGCGTATGTCGGCGTTAACCCATCGATCATCCAAGCGGTTGTGGCAAAGGATGCTCACGTAGAACTTGATATTCTCGACATCGACCGTAAAATCCGCGCTGTCTCATCCATCGCCGCATCCGATTCGTTTGTCGAAGCCTTCTCCACCTTCAAACGGGTCAGCAACATTCTCAAAGATGAAGCAATGGACAAAGCTTTCAGTGTCAACGAAGCGTTGTTTGAAAACGATTCGGAACGCAACCTCTACGCATCGGCGAAAGCGGTTATGGCTGCACAGCACGTAAGCCTCGAAGAACGTCTGGATGCACTCTTCGCCTTGAAAGCTCCATTGGATAACTTCTTCGACAATGTTATGGTCAATGCCGAGGACTTGAATGTCCGTGCCAACCGCAAAGCGTTGGTCGGGATGATCTACGCCGAGATATACGCGATTGCCGACATCAAAAATATTACCCTCTAACTTTCCTTTTCATTAACTATGTCATTCCCGACTTGATCGGGAAGTATCTACCACTTATATTTAAAATTATTATTTCGTATTTGTAATTCCACATATTTTCCGATAAAATCCAACATATTTATATATTAAAACGATTGATTATATTCAAAGCTATAATTTAGAATTTGATGGTTCTAAATTTGATTCCAAAAACTTTACAGATTATATTGCAGGTATGATGGATAGCTTTGCGATTGAACAATACAAAAAGTATTTTGGAAATAGTAGTCTTGATAAAATTTATTTTACTGAAGAACAATTCAAAATTTGAAAATAACTAAAGGCAAAAAATGGCTTCTGCTTTAGGAACTAATTTAGTCATAGGTATTTCATCGAGAGCATTATTTGATCTTGAAGAAGCTAATTCAGTTTATGATAATGAAGGTTTGGACTCATATACAAAATATCAGAAAGAACGTGAAGATGAGCCTCTTGAAAAAGGAACTGCATATCATCTTGTCGAAGCATTATTAAAGCTCAACACTTTGGGTGTTGGAAAAATTGTAGATGTGATTGTAATGTCTAAAAATTCCCCTGATACAGGGTTAAGAGCATTTTATTCAATTAGTCATTATGGGCTTGAAATCACCAGAGCTGCTTTCGCTGGAGGTGCATCACTTTCACCTTATCTCAATGCCTTTGATGTTGATTTATTTCTTTCAAAATCAGGAGAAGATGTACAAATGGCTATCGATTCAGGTGTTGCATCTGCAATGATTTATAGTCCACCAGAAGGTTATATTTCCAATACAAACCAAATTCGAATTGCCTTTGATGCAGATGCAGTTGTTTTTTCAGATGCATCAGAATATATTTATAAAACCCTAGGAATAGAAGCGTTTTACCAGCATGAAAAAGAAAATGCATTGAAACCCCTACCAGAAGGACCATTCGCAAAATTACTCAAAACATTATCATTTATTCAATCAAAATTTAGCAAACAAGAATCACCAATTCGACTAGCAATAGTCACAGCACGCAATAGTCCAGCTCATGAACGGGTAATTCTCACATTACGTGCTTGGGAGGTTGAAATTGACGAGGCATTCTTCCTCGGTGGACTTCCTAAAGACAAAATTCTTCAAGCATATAATCCACACATTTTTTTTGATGACCAACATCGTCATCTAGAACATTCTTCAAAGCTTGTCCCTGCAGGACAGGTCCCATATATGACTTCTTCCCCAATGCATGATATAGAAGAAGCGTAAAAAAATCACCTTCAAGTAAGTTCGTGTTATACTTTCTGTAAAATTAGAGGGAGGAAAAGTTCTATGTCTGAAAGTACCATTATCGACACACTCAAGCAAATCAAAGAACGTTACCACCTTCCTGAACTCTATCTTTTCGGCTCATACGCGAAACACACCAACCATGCAAAGAGTGATATCGATGTTGCGGTCAAACTAGAAAAAACTGATGCTTTTTTGCTGATTCGGGTTATGCAAGAGATACAAGAACGCCTCAATGTCAAAGTCGATCTCGTTCAGCTTCGCGATCGGATGAACCCCTATCTCAAAAAAACAATCCTAGAAGAGGGAATCCGTGTTTAATACGGAACTCGTCAAAGATATTTTAAATCAAATGATTCTTTCTTGTGAGAGGATTGAAAACCGTTTTCTCCCTATTCAAAGCATTGATGACTTTTTAGATAGCGAAGAGGGGATAGAGAAGCTTGATTCCATTTGTATGCAGCTTATTGCCCTTGGTGAAAGTGTCAAAAATTTAGACAAATTGACCGATAAAAAGCTTTTACCGAACTATCCAAATATATCTTGGAAAGAAGTCGCAGGACTTCGGGATATTATCAGTCACCACTATTTTGATCTCAATGCAGAAATCGTTTTCGATGTATGCCAAAAGCATATTGCTCCATTGAAAGAAACACTCTTACAGATTTTCGATGAACTATGACGTCATCATCATCGGTGCGGGGATAAACGGCTGCGCTAGCGCCTATTTTCTCCGCAATGCCGGATTGAAAGTCGCCCTGATCGATCAGGACGGTATCGCTTCGGGCGGCAGCGGTGCGGCAGGGGCTTTTATTTCGCCCAAAATCTCGAAAGCCGGAGAGCTCAAAGAGATTATGGGCCAAGCGCACGCCGAAGCACTCGAATTCTACTCGACCCGTTTTCCTCAGTTTACCCTCACTAAACCGCTTCTGCATATCGCGAACAATTCCAAAGAAGGCGAAAAACTCGAACATTTCAAACGTGAGACCTCTTTGCATCACTCCGTGATTGATGACGAGTTACAATCACTCCTTACACCAGAAGCCGCTGAGGACAGCTATATCTATTTCTCCGAAGGTGCCGTCGTCGATGCACAGGGCGTATGCCGGGCGATGGCGGAGGGGACTGATTTTTATACAATCAAGGTCGAAAAACTTACCCGTACGCACGGGATGTGGCACGTCAGTGATTTGAACGCCAAGCACCTCGTTCTTGCTATCGGAGCCTATCCGAAACTCTTGAGCGTCGACTATGTCGGTTTACGCGGTATTTGGGGACATCGGATCGATATAGACACGTCTACCCGCATCCCCTGTATTCTCCACCATCATGTTTCGATCTCGCCGACGACGAAGGAAGGCATCGTTGCTATCGGAGCGACCCATGACGTCCATTATTCTCCGTTTTCAGAGGAGCCGTATGATATGGAGCAGGGGAGAGCGATACTTCTGGAAAAAGCATCCAAAACGTTGAAATTGGACAATCTTCATATTCTCAACGACTACACGGGATTGCGTTCCGGCTCCAACGACTATCTTCCGATGCTGGGGAGCCTTGTAGATGCCGATGCGACACTGGAGAAATATCCTCATATGCGCTACGGTGAGAAAGTCGATCCGAGTGAGTTTACATACTATCCCGATTTGATCATGATCAACGGGTCAGGAGGATACGGATTTGTTCTTGCCCCTTATTTGGCCAAGCGGTTAAAAGAGCATATTGCAGACGGAAAAGATATGAATCCCGTGTTGTCTCCGTCACGATTTTTTCCGCGCTGGGCGAAGAAAAATCAGTCGTAAACAATAACGCCGTAAGTGTCGTCGATGCGGTAGAAACGGCAGTCGGGCGTGATGATCATGTCATCCAGGCGCGAGAGATGGACATAACTGCTCTTGCCCACTTTGATCCCGTTCTCAAGAAAAAAGCGTTTGAGGTTGACGAATTTTATGCCGTTGACGAACGTATACTCGAATTGATGATACAGGCGCATTTTTTTGTATCCGAAAACGTGGCTGTCGATGCCTAATTGCGTAGCGGCATACTGGGTCGGAAGATAGCCGGAAAGATCGGTCAAATCTTCTTGTATGTGGGCATATTTTGCGGGGAGGGTGTCCTTTTCGATAAAGACGTAACGGTTAAGCTTGATATGACGGGTATCATTCCAGTATGAGTAGGCGGGAGAAGAGAGGTCCAGCTTGGTGTATATCTCTTTCCAGAGCCAGTGTTTGTCAAGTGTGGAATACAGTGCCGACATATCCTATTTCTTTGCGGAGAGTTCGTTGACGGCCAAACGTTTTGCGTATAAAAAGCGCTGTTTGTAATAATCTTTGTCGATGGAATCGTACTGGACTTTTTTGGCCGTATACGACGCATGAATGATCTGACCGTTTCCGGCGTATATCGCGACGTGCGACGGATCGGACTTATAGGTACGATAAAAAAGCAAATCACCCACCTGCAAGTCGTTCAGGTCGACATCGCTGCCTAGCTGCGCTTGTTCGGCAGCACTTCTCGGCAGGGAAATACCGAACTGTTGATAGACTTGCTGAGTAAATCCCGAACAATCGGTACGATCTTCCCCTTTGTTACCGAACCCGTAGGGAGTTCCCAAAAACTCTTTGGCTTTGGATAATACTTTTTCTTTGACATTCCTCAGATTTTTGACGATCGTACCGGCTTCTTTTGCAGAAGCGGCGGGAGTTTTTTTCTCGTCAGGACAAAGATCTGCCGAATTGACCGGCGCAGGTTTGCTCACGACGAGAAAAGGTTTCTCTTCGTGCCCGATCGTATCGGCTTCAAAGGTGGTATTTTTCAGTACCGGCATGTCGATATCATGCGAGACTACGGCTTTGACGACCGGTGCGACAGGTACGGTGGGCTTAACGACCGAGATAGGGGCAGGAGTGTTTTTAATGAAAGGATTAACGTCCTCTTTGTAAGAGTCGTTTGTTTTTTTTAGGTCTCGTTCATATCCGAGAAAAAGTGAGGGTTCGCGCCTTTGCGAATCCGCATGAGCTGAAAGATTCAATAGTACAAGCGATAAAAACGTCCATCTACCGAGCATTCAACCTCCTGCCACATTGTGCGTTGGGACTATTATAAAACACAAAATCTTTATTTTTTTTTATACTTCCCGAATATAAGCATGTCGTTATGGTACACTTTCTTAAAAAACAGACGGATAACGGATGAAAGAAGCGATCGTTTTGCTCAACATGGGCGGACCCAATAATCTGGGCGAAGTTGAAATGTTTTTGCATAATATGTTCAACGATCCCTACATTCTTCGGACGAAAAGCACGCTGCTGCGTAAATTTATCGCCGGAATGATAACGTTGACGCGTGTCGAGAAATCACAGGAAATTTATCGTCAAATCGGCGGGAAATCGCCGCTGGTAGGGCATACACGCTCCCTTGTCGGCAAATTGCAGCAAGAGGTCGGGAGCGATGTCGTCGTCGATTTTGCTATGCGCTACACGCCGCCGATGGCACAGGAAGTATGCGAACGTCTGAAAGGCGAGGGAATAGAGAAGGTGTATCTGATTCCCCTGTACCCACAATATTCAAGCACGACGACCCAGTCGTCGCTCGATGATTTTGAATCCGCGGCCTTGAAAATCGGTTGGGATGTCATCACGGTAGAGATCAAACACTTTTTTGCCAATACTACCTATAACCGCTGTCTAATCGAACGGATCAAGGACGCATTGGGGCAGGACAATGCATCGGAGTTCGAAATTGTCTTTTCGGCGCACGGCCTTCCTCAAAAAGTGGTGGACGGGGGTGATCCCTACCAGCGCCACGTGATTGCCCACGTCGAATTGCTTAAACGGATGATGCATGAGGAAGGATTATTGTTTTCGGATGTATCTTTGGCCTATCAGTCCAAAGTGGGACCCATGAAATGGCTGGAACCTTCGCTTGATTCGATGCTGCATTCTTTGGTACGCAAAAAAGTGATTATTGTCCCGATCGCGTTTACGATTGATAATTCCGAAACCGATTTTGAACTTGCCATCGAATATGCCGAAGTCGCGCATGATCTCGGTTTTGAAGAATACCGTGTATGCCGATGCCCGAACGATCATCCGCTGTTTGTTCAGACGCTTGCCGAAATGTACGGGAAGATGAAATAAATGAAAAAAATCGCTATCTTCGATATGGACGGTACGCTGATCGATTCGGGTCTGGATATTACCTATTCGATCAATCATGTGCGCTCACTGCGGTACGCGCTTGAACCGCTCAGCGTCCGTTATGTCGTGGATGCGATCAATGCCCCTTCGCGTAATCTGGCCGAAATATTTTACGGTACCGCGCACTATGAGCCTGAAGCCAGGGCGCTTTTTGAAGAACATTATTACGATCAATGCATTCAAAACGTCCGTGTGTACGAGGGAATCAACGAGGTATTGGATACGTTGCGCGGCAAAGGCGTGGTCATGGGTGTGGCGACCAATGCTCCGGGTCTTTTTGCCAAACGGATGCTGCAGCATTTGGGAGTAGAACACTATTTTGAGCTTATTACCGGCGCCGATGACGTTGAATGGCCAAAGCCGCATCCGCAGATGATTCGAATGCATCTTGAGCGTTGCCGTTATCGTCCGGGTACGGATCGTGCTTGGATGATCGGAGATAACGCCAAAGACATGGAAGCGGCTGCTCAGGCAGGAATTGAAGCCGTTTTTGCAGGATGGGGCTTTGCCGAGTCGGGGGACGGAGCATACTGTGCTGCAAATCCTCTGGAGATTTTGCGTTTGATTAGTTAAAGGGGCAGTCTATGTACGGTATCGATGTAATCGTCACGATCGGTTTGATTTCACTTCTTTTTTTGCGTCATACGGCAGTTTACAAAGACCCGAATAAAATCAATTATACGCCGATTGTTTTGGGAATCGGGGCTGCCGGAGGTATGCTGCATTTTGTCTTGTATGCATCTGCGGGTGCAGAACTGGCCGTCATGAAAGAATCGCTGGTGATGCTCGGTACCGGGGTTGTACTCTCTGCGATCATGAGCGTTTTGAGTCGGAGCGTCTCAGCTGCAAGCACGCATGAAAACCTTAGCCGAATCCGTACCCTCTCAGACGATGTTGAGATGCTAAAAACAGCCTTTGATTCATCTGCCAGACGTCTTGAAATCGTGGCGCAGATGGAAGATTCGACACATGAGCAGCTGCGTGTCCTTTTCAAAGAAGAGATTGATTCGCTTAACGTCATTCAGGCCAATCAAAAACTTTTTGTTGCCAAACTTGAATCGCTTCTGGCCCAGCAGCACGCCGCTATGGACAAATTCGAAGAATTTACTTTGACCGAATTGCCGGGCCTGGATAATATCATCCATCGTCATATCGATTTGCTGCGTATTGCCGAACAAGACCATTTCAATCAGATCAAAAGCGCTTTGGGAATCAGCTGTGACGAGCATAAAGAGGTGGCGCATCAATTGATGCAGGTGAATGATCATCTTTCCAAAATCCAATCGCAGGGTGTGGACGAACACCTGCTGGGCGTTCTGCACCGCGAGCTTGACCGTATCGTGCATGAATTCGGCCGCCAGATACATTCGATAGGTGCAAAAAGCGAATTGATCGCGACGTCGTTAATGGAAAACGATGCGATATTAAAAGGTTCGCGTGAACAAAGCGAACTGATCATGCAGCAGATGGTTCTTTCGTCCAAGCAGATGAGGGAGATTACCGTCCAATCCAAAGACCTTTCTGATTCATTGAAGCCGCTGGCGGCTCTCTTCACCTCAGCCGAAACGCTGTATGCAGAATTGATGAATGCGAAAGGAAAGCTTGGCGAACTCATTGTAACCCTTGAAGCCTATGAACGTCAAGAATACCGTGCAACACGCCAGACTCTCGAAGACCTGGCATCCGACGTGACGGCTCAAATGAAGTTGCTCTCCAAATCGCTTGAACAACACAATCCTTTGGTTATCGATACCAAAAACATCCAAGAACTGGCCGGAAAAGTGAAGCTGCACAAAAGCTATGTCGGAGAAAATCAAGAATAAAGACTTTATAATGCCGAAAAAACGAGATGGGGACTTATGAGCGAATATTATGAACTGAGTGATGAAGAGAATATTCCCTACCGTTGTGATGTGGAGATGGAGCTGATCGATGAAGCTCCGCAAATCGAGCGGCCGTGGCTGTTGTGGCTGTTTGTTAAATCGGAGAATCCGCTGGATGGGAGCTTCACCGGATTTACGGATGATTTGAAACAGACTTTACATGAAGCAATGGACGCACTTTTCGCCGGTTCGGTGACGAAAGAGGGTTGGGTCGAATTGTATTTTTATGCTTCCGAAGCGAAACGGTTTGAGAACATCAGTTCCGAAGTGATGGCACGTCACGGCGGATTCGCGCATGAAAGAGGGGTATCAAAAGATACCAAATGGGAAATGTATCTCGAACGCCTCTATCCGGATGCGTATGCGCTGCTACGGATCCAAAACCGCCATACGATCGAAGCGCTGGCAGAAGCGGGGGATGATTTGAGTATCGAGAGAGAAGTCGAACACTATCTCTTTTTCCAGACCAGAAGTTCAATGGAACGGGCTGTAGCGTCTCTCTCCGCACACGGTTTCGCACTCAAAGAAGAAGTGAGCGATGACGAGAGTGATCATGCCTACGGCGCGGTTGTCGTCAAAACGGAATCGGTATTGCCCGAGCAGGTCGAAGAGACGACAGCACTCCTTTTTGACGCCGCGTTGGAACAGCACGGCTATTATGAAGGATGGAGCACGGTACTGGCAGTATGAGCGGCATCTGGAAAATCGCAGGGGTATTCCCCTATACACTCGCGCTGTTTCTGAACGCTTTTACCGATCTCGGACATAAAATTATTATTCAAAACACCGTTTTTAAAATTTATGACGACCAGACTCAGGTTATTTACACCGCGATTCTCAATGCGCTCATTTTGCTCCCCTTCATTTTATTGTTTACTCCGGCCGGATTTCTTGCGCATCGTTTTTCAAAAGTCCGGGTTATGCGATACGGAGCATTTGCCGCCGTTGTGATAACTCTTTTGATCACGTATAGCTATTATCAGGGGTGGTTTTGGGCTTCGTTTGCCCTAACGCTGATTCTAGCAGCGCAGAGTGCGATCTATTCTCCGGCTAAATACGGATATATCAAAGAGATCGCCGGCGAAAACGGTTTTGCACCACTTAACGCGCTGGTCCAAGCTTCGACTACTGTAGCCATTTTATCGGGCATTATGGCCTACACGGTGCTGTTTGAAAATTCGCTTGAGCGATCGTATGCGAACGAGGGTGATATTCTTCACCAAATCGCTCCGCTGGGATGGCTTCTGGTTGCGGGGAGTCTGATTGAATTTTTGTTGACTCTGCGTCTCATCGACAGAGGGGAACCCGCTCGGATACGTTTTAATATTAAAAAATATCTCAATGGCGGTTATCTTCGAAAAAATTGGATCTTGTTGCGGAGAAACCGGGAAATTTTCGATGCCGTCGTCTATCTGTCTTTGTTCTGGTCTATTTCACAGGTCATTCTCGCCGCATTCGGTGCGTACGCGAAACGGACGCTGGAAATTGACAATACGATTGTCGTGCAGGGGCTTATGGCATTGGCGGCGTTCGGGATTATTGCCGGGTCGATCATTGCATCGCGTATGTCCCGCTATTACCTGCACAAAGGGCTGATTGTTGCCGGTGCGGTGCAAATAAGCGCGATGTTGGTCATTTTGCCGCTGACGTATAATCTTTATCTTATCGGAGTAGTTTTTTTCGGCTTCGGTATCGGCGGAGCCATGATGATCGTTTCGCTGAATGCGCTGATACAGATCAAAGCGCCTGCAGCCCATCTGAGCTATATCCTCTCGGGTAACAACTGGCTCCAAAACATTTTTATGACCGCATTTTTAATATTGACAAGTGTATTTGCGTATGCGGGATGGGATTCGCTGACGCTCTTTTACGCCATGCTCGGTGTTTCACTGGTGCTTACGTTTGCCGTCCTTGCTCGCTACAAAGACTATTTTTTATGGCTCATTTTTGAAAACATCCTTGCGTTGCGCTACAACATCATACCGATGCACACGCATAACATTCCAAGATCAGGTCCCGTATTGCTTATGGGAAATCATATCAGCTGGATCGACTGGATACTGGTGCAGATCGGAGTCGAGCGACGTATTCGTTATCTGATGGAACGCTCCATTTACCAAAAACGCTTCATCCGTCCGATTATGGAACTGGGCGAAGTGATTCCGATTTCCCAAAACGGCGCCAAAGAAGCATTTAAAGAAGCGCGGAATCGACTTGATAACGGTGAAATAGTTGCTATTTTTCCCGAAGGCGCGATCAGTCATGACGGCAATATCGGCAAAATCTATCCGGGGTATCGTGCCATCGCCACAGAGCACAAGAGCGTTATTATCCCGTTTTACATAGACGGTGCCTATGGAAGCGTTTTTTCTCGCTCAGCGCGGCGGCACGTTCGTGCACGCGGGTGGTTCCGACGCACGATACGGATCATTTACGGCGAACCTTTGGAGATGCAATCCGATCCTGAAACCGTGTATAATGCAATCATGCATCTCAAGGAGACTTATGGCACTCAACAAGCCTGACTACACCCTTTTTAAAAATACGCGCTATGCGCTGAACGGCCTTGCCGAAGTGACGCGGAACGAAAAATCGTTTCGCCTGCAACTGCTGTTGTTTGTCGCAGCGGGTGTCATTGCATGGGTCTTGCCGGTTTCGTTTGTCCATCACTCGGTTCTTTTTGTCTCTTTGTTTATTCCCCTCATGTCGGAAATCATCAACAGCGCAATAGAGCGGGGAGTTGATTTGGTGACGTTCGAGCATCATGAGCTAGCCAAGCGGGCCAAAGATGCGGGAGCGGCATTGGTATTCGTTTCGTTTCTCGCCGTCGGCACGATTTGGGCATTGACCCTATACGACGCGTTTTGCGTGTAACCCAATCGTAAGTGATTGTTTTCTATAATTTTCAATATTTTATTCAGAGGGGTATGCCGTGGCAACAGCACTCATTATCGGCGCCGGCGGAGTAGGGCGCGTTGTGGCACACAAATGTGTCATGAACAACCAGGTTTTTGACCGTATTATTTTGGCAAGCCGCACACTTAAACGCTGCGAAGAGATCCAAAGCGAGCTTCCTTCCGGCGCAATCGAGATCACCACCGTCGATGCGGACAATACGCAAGAAGTGATCGACCTGATCAAAAAAGTGGGTGCGGATATTGTTATCAACGTGGCCCTTCCGTATCAGGATTTGACGATCATGGATGCGTGTATTGCGACCAAAACCCCCTATCTAGACACTGCTAACTATGAGCATCCTGATGAAGCGAAGTTTGAATACAAACTTCAATGGGAAAGAGATGCCGCATTTAAAGAAGCCGGAATCATGGGACTCCTTGGAAGCGGATTCGATCCGGGTGCCACCAACGTATTTTGTGCCTATGCCCAAAAGCACTATTTCGACGAAATCCATACGATCGATATCCTCGACTGTAATGCCGGCGATCACGGCTATCCGTTTGCGACCAACTTCAACCCCGAGATCAACCTGCGCGAAGTAAGCGCCAAAGGGCGCTATTGGGAAAACGGTACGTGGATTGAAACAGAACCGATGGAAATCATGCAGGTATGGGATTATCCCGAAGTGGGTCCCAAAGACAGCTATCTGCTCTACCATGAAGAGATGGAGTCGCTTGTCAAACACATCAAAGGGCTTAAACGCATCCGTTTTTTCATGACGTTCGGCCAAAGCTACCTGACCCACATGAAATGTCTCGAAAACGTCGGAATGCTCGGAATCGAGCCGGTAGAACACCAGGGGATGAAAATCGTACCTATGGAATTTTTGAAAACCTTGCTCCCGGACCCTGCATCGCTCGGACCTCGTACCAAAGGTAAAACCAACATCGGTATCGTTGCCGAAGGCCTCAAAGACGGTAAAAAACGCAAAATCTACATTTATCAGGTGAAAGATCACGAAGAGTGCTATGCCGAAGTGAAATCACAAGGTGTTTCGTATACTACCGGCGTTCCTGCCGTCATCGGCGCCAAACTGATGGTTCAGGGGATCTGGAGCGGCCAAGGCGTATTCAATATGGAGCAAATGGACCCGGATCCGTTTATGGACGAGATGAATACCCAAGGCTTGCCTTGGAATGTCATCGAGATGGAGAGTTAATCTCTTCTCTCGCTAAAGCCGAGGGAATCTGTATACATTTCGTATAAGAGACTCGGAGCAAGATTGATCTTTGGCGCGAGATTATCGATAAGCGTCTGAATCTTTTCGGTTGTTTCAAGTTTTTCGACAATCGACAAAAACTTTCCGAGATACCCTTCCCGTTTCAAAAGAGCGTCTATTGTTGATCCGCTCAGTTGTATTTTTTCAATGATTTCTTCCATACTGACTTGCAAAAAGGTGTCGATCAGCGAAAGGCTTCCCGCTAAAAAAGCCTCATCCGCCAGTTCGGGACGGCCGTGCGCGCTGACAAGTTTAGACATGAGGTTGGCTCGAAATTTAGCCGCGTCGATAATTGCTTCACCGAACAGTCGATTTTCCGAATCCGCGTATAAAAACAATCCCAGCCATGAACGCAGACGAGAAGGGCCCAGCAACTGAAGAATCTGTTTGACACTTGTTATTTCATGCTTGAAATTAAACTCGGCCGAATTAACGTATCGAAGCAGATTGTAGGTAAGCTCAGGGCAGAGGGTGAATTTTTCGGATATGGAATGAATGTCATCTGTTACATGCAGCGCATTGATTAACTCAACGGCATTGGTAACGGAAGGCTCTATTTTCTTTCCGGCGATAATGCTCGGTTTTTCGAAAAAATAACCTTGAAAATAATCAAATCCCGCTTTTTGACAACGCTTGAAAGCTTCAACGTTTTCCACTTTTTCCGCAAGAAGTTTAATCCCAAGCTCTTTGAATTTTGTTATCATCGTGTCGATCTCATCCGAATCGGATGCCAGAAGATCGACTTTAATAATGTCAATATACGGAAATAGATTCCGAAAATACTCAATGTTTTCATTGTTGCAGCTAAAATCATCCAGTGCAAAACGGTAGCCGAGTTTATGCAGATACTGGATCTTATTAATCACAAGAGGGGATACTTGCGTGTATTCCAAAATTTCAAAAACAAATTTTTCTTTCGGAAGAGAGTAGATGAGATCGCTTAAAATAATGTTTTCATCGACGTTGATAAATCCGGTTTTATCGCCGATAATAGCGGAAAGCCCGATATTATGGACTATATTTATCACAACGCGTGCCGTTGCTTTTCTGTCATTGGCAAAGGTGGCTTCGATCGAATCGATGGCATTGCGGTACAGAAGTTCGTATCCGACACATTTTCCCTCCCCATCCAAGATGGGTTGTCTACCGATAAATGTATCCATAAATTCCATTCCGTATATAAATATTATATTTTATTCTTCATTGTATGAAAGTAAACTTTAAAAAAACATTTTTTTGCTGCAAAACAATTACCGAAGCACATCTGAGCGAAATCAAACGGTTTGGAAAAGGGCGCTTGCGTATCCTACGACACGCGATGTGTCTCCGCTCGCGTCGGCACTGGTACGGTAATCGAGCAGTACGGCTTCCATGTGTCTCTTTTTGGCGACGTTCAGCATGGCTTCGACACCGATCATTCCGCATGCTTCGCATCCTTGATGCAGTGCGGCCGTATTTTCGCTTCGGATCGCTTCGAGGCAAACCGCGTCGAGACGCTTGGCATTTTCGAGAGAATAGTAATGACTCAGATCGGTACTGATGACAACGGCCGTATTGTTCAATCCGAGTATATAGTCGATAATCGGTACGAGTTCTGCCGCATCGGCGTACGCATACACCAGCTCTATGACTTTGGCATCGTCCATGTAGTGTTTGATAAAGGGCATCTGCACTTCGGTGCTGTGTTCGTGATGGGCATCGGGAAAATAGGGGAGGGCAAAACGTTTTTGCAGATCGTTCAGAAGCGGCATATTGATTCTGAGCTCGCCCAAAGGCGTTTGATAAACATCGGATTTTGCAATGCTAATTCCTTCAAAGCCGATTCTGTGTGAGGGGCCGATAACGACGATTGTGTCAGGGCGCACATGCGAAAGGATACGGTAGGCGATGTTGGCTGTAAAACCTGAATAGACCCATCCCGCATGCGGGACGATGACGGCACGGCCCGAAAGGTTGTCAAACCGCTCACATATTTCTTTGTGAGAAGCCAGTATGGCATTGAACCGATCGATCATGGCGCGGATTTCATCCGCACTCGCCGGGTAGAAACTTCCCGACACGCTCATCGCTCGCATAGTCATTGCCATACTCCTTCTATTTTTCTATGGCATTGCGGGCAATGTCCCGCATCAAGCGCAAAATGGGTAGTCTCAAATCCGTATCGCTCTATCAGAAGCGTATCGCACTGCGGGCATCGTGTCTGGGACGGAAGAGAAACATTGCCGAGATAC
>NZ_JQGL01000013.1:42111-42745 GCF_000747095.1 Sulfuricurvum sp. MLSB | reverse complement strand
GGGATGAAACGCACTGATATGCCACGGCACGTGCGGCCCCAATTCTTCAGCGATAAATTTTGCGATTCCTTTGAGTTCATGTTCCTTGTCATTATGTCCCGGCACGATCAACGTCGTTACTTCGACCCAGATGCCAAGACGAACCATCGCTTTGAGCGTTTCCTGAACCCCTTCTAGCGAGGCTTTGAGCGTTTTTTTGTAATATCCCGAATCGTAGCTTTTTAGATCGATATTGGTCGCATCGAGCCAGCTTGGCAAATCTTCGCTCACCTCTTCGGATTCAAAGCCGCTGGAAACGAAGACGTTGCGCAGACCCCGTTTTTTCGCTTCCAATCCTATGTCCTTGGCATAGGGATACCATACGGCAGGTTCGTTGTAGGTGTAGCTTATGGAGGCGCAACCGCGCTCCTGCGCGATGCGGGCGGCATCTGCGGGAAGAAGAGTATACGAAGTGTCGATCTCGCCGCATTGCGATATCTGCCAGTTTTGGCAAAACGGGCAGCGCAGATTGCATCCCACGGTTCCGAGAGAAAAACTGAAGCTTCGGGGAAGAAAATGAAAAAGAGGTTTTTTCTCAATCGGATCGACATGAACGGCTACCGGATGGCCGTAAACGAGACATTCAAGGTTTCCG
>NZ_JQGL01000013.1:0-42101 GCF_000747095.1 Sulfuricurvum sp. MLSB | reverse complement strand
CTTTGGTGATAAAATATTCCATTTATCCCTCCTCACCGAATTTTTCGACCTGATAGAGATAGACTTCGGGATGGTGCGAAAGCGGATCGCTTCCGATGCCGGCCTTGGTTCCCAGATGGGAGAAAAAACTTTCAAAATCACTTAGCTCCTCCCACACCTGCGGCAAAAAAGTCGCCTGCATGCTGCCGTATCGGATGATAACCCCGTCAATTTTCGGGCGGACTATTCTTTTTAGATCATCAGAATCACGATACGAAACATTCTGCGGAGGAGTCAGAAGCGACACTTCGATGCGAACTTCTTCAAATTCGCTCTCTGAAAGCGGAGAAAAGCGGGGATCGCGAAATGCCGCCGCTTCGGCATTGGCTATCAGGTCATCGATGAGCGGCCTGTGGGCTATCAAAGATCCGATGCAACCGCGTAAACGTCCGTGAAGATTGAGTGTAACGAAACTGGCACCCGGCTGTGATAGAGCGGGGGATAAGGGAGAAAAGGCATTTTTATCAACATGCCCGCCATCCAAACGTGCCTGTATAGCACTGCGGGCGATGTGTACGTAGACCGAGGAACTCATGCGAACCTCCTGATATAATCAATCCGAATATTAGATTGTACATCATTTTGGCGATATCGCTGCACGGATTTTATTTTGGCACCGTTTTAAGGACGATTCGGCGGAGTAAAAGAGAACGATAGGGCTGTCGGTATGCTACAATTCGAGACTTTTTTTAAGGATTCAGCGATGGCGATCGATTTTTCCCAACTCCCTCATACTCCTTGCTATATCTGCGAAGAGGAGCTTTTGGAACAGAACCTCTTGACGCTGGATCGCGTACAGCGCGAGACCGGAGCGAAAATCATCCTCGCCCTAAAAGGGTTCGCAAGCGGCCTGCACGAGGCAAAATTGGCACGTGAAAAGATGAACAAAGAGGTGCACACGTATTCGCCCGCATTCAAAGATGAAGACATCGACGAAATCGCTCGTATCAGCGACGACATTGTGTTCAATTCTCCGGCGCAGTTTCACCGTTATTACGACCGTGTCAAAGCCGTCAATCCGAATATTTCCGTTTCACTTCGCGTCAATCCCGAATACTCTTCGTCACCGGTCGATTTGTACAATCCTTGCGGCGTTTACAGCCGTCTTGGAACCACTTCGGCCAATTTTGACGAGAGCATCGTGCCTCGTCTTGACGGCCTTAATTTCCATGCGTTGTGCGAACAAAACGTCGATGCTCTCGAAGGGGTGTTGCAGGCATTTGAGGAAAAATTCGGCCGCTATATTGACGGGCTTAAATACGTCAATTTCGGCGGCGGACACCACATTACCCGCGCCGATTATGACGTCGAACGTCTTATTGAGGTGATCCGTGCGTTCAAAGCCCGCCACAACGGCATCACCGTTTATCTCGAGCCCGGAGAAGCGGTCGGATGGCAGACGGGGCCGCTCGTCGCATCGGTGCTCGACATCGTTCACAACGGCATGGATATCGCGATCTTGGATACGTCTGCGGAAGCGCATATGCCCGACACCCTTGCGATGCCATACCGTGCGGCGATTCGAGGTGCCGGCGAAGCGGGAGAGAAAGCCTACACGTACCGTCTGGGCGGAAACACCTGTCTGGCCGGGGACATTATGGGCGATTATTCGTTCGACGAACCGCTCAAAGTCGGAGACAAAATCATCTTCGAAGATCAGATACACTATACATTTGTTAAAAATACGACTTTCAACGGGATAAAGCTGCCGTCATTAGCGATCTGGACCAAAGACGACAAACTGAACATCGTGCATGAATTCGGGTATGAGGATTATCGAAACCGTCTCTCGTGACGTTATCAGCGTTTGGCCAGGACGAGAGAAAGGGCCTCGGTCAGCATTTCGTATGTTTCTCTGAGCGTGGCGGTTTGTTCCAGAATCGCTTGAAGCGATTTTTTCTCATCGGCCAGTTTTTTTTGCCGCCGTGTCAGCTCATTGGTTTTATTCGAAATTTTTCCATTGGCCAGTTCCAGCTGGGTATTCTCGTTCTTTTTTCGTTTCTGAAAGTCTTGCTGTTGGGTGTTGAGACGCGCAATGTCTGATTTGAGCGTCATGGTATCTTCGGACGTCAGCTTTTTTTTCAGATACATGATGCGTGTATCGCTGTCGGCAATAATCGATTCCAGTTCGGCAATTCGGTCCATGATCGCATAGCGGGCGTTTCGTTCGACGGTGATTTCCGCTTCGCATTCGTTGATGCGTTCCTGTGCGGCATTGATCGCTTCTTTTTGGGCGGCTACTTTCAGTTTGGCCTGCTTGTATTGCATCATGATGGAGAGAATCGACGTGTAATTCCAGCGCTGCTGTTTACTGTCGATGATTGCGTATTTTTGGATCTTTTTTCCGGCCGCATCGATAACGACCTCTTCAGAGAAGTATTTGATAAAATGTTCGGCGTTTTTGTCTCTGTTTTCGACATGTTCCAGCAGTATTTTGGCCGTATGGAGCAAAATCGGGTGAAAATGCTGACGTAAAACAAATCCGGTAAAGCCTTCGATTTTACCCCGATGTTCCGGAGCAACGACTTCAAGGAGCAATATTTCGATCATAGAGCGGAATACCGGAATAAAAGTCCGTGTAAAGGTTGCATTGTCGATAATCGAAAAATTGAGTTTTTCGGAGATTACCTCGTCTAAAATAGACTCGATATCTTCCCACGCACCCTTCGGAAAATAGGTTTGATACAGCGCTTCCATCTCTTCGACCGATTCCCCCGCGAATCGTTTGTCTTCGCCCTCGGCCAATTTTTTCGGCGGCGTAAAATAGCGGATAGATATCCGTCCGCGCAAAAAGAACAGGATATCCCGTTCATACAGATCGAAGACGGTGCTGAACTGCTGGCGGATAACGGATCGTGCGGTGTCGATCGGGACGTTCATGTCCGTGAACCCCTGCATTATGTTGGTTCGAATCTCTTCGGGAACGGACAGAAGGTAAGGAACCGGCAGAAACTCCGACTTGCGTCGAAAAATGTCGATGATAGCCAAGTTGCTGCGGTGTACCATCCGATCGAACGATTCGGGCAAAGACGGATCGGCATACTGTTTTTTCAGGATAAACGTGTGCATGGTCAGTTCAATGTCGATTTGTTGGAACGTACGTGCAAAATGCTCGATAATGCCTCTTCGGATTGCCGATTTTTTGTCGTTGAAGAGCTCTTCGCTATGGTCAAGCGAAAGCTTTTTGAGAAGCTGCCGGTAATGTTCGTCGGTAAAATCGTGCGCATATAGGTCGCGCGGCAGCATCGTATCCAATAAGGCGGTGATGTCGGCGACAATCCTGTGATTCATGCTTTATCCTTCATGTGCAGCCAAAACGAGTGCGGCATTAATCGCGTTGAGATAGCTGATGCTTGATGCTTTGCCTTGATATGCGATGTCAAACGCCGTACCGTGATCGACGGAGGTACGAATAATAGGCAAGCCCAGTGAAACATTAATGCTTTCATCGAAATAAAGGGCTTTGAGCGGTCCAAGCCCCTGATCATGGTACATGGCGACGATATAGCGGCATTGCTCCCGAAAACGCGGAGTAAATGCGATATCGGGAACGACGGGGCCGTAGTAGACGGTTTGGCCGATATTGGCGTTGGCGATATCGATGGCTGCTTCGATTTCCCGTTCTTCGTTACCGAGTACTCCGTGGTCTCCCGCATGGGGGTTCAGCCCGAGCACGGCGACAGAATCTGCTTTCGTGCTTTGATAAAACCGCATCAAAAACGAGACCAGTTTATCGACTTGAATGTTGGATGCGACGTCATGCAGAGGGATATGCTCGGTAAACAAAGCGACGTAGAGACGTTCACAGCCGAGCATCATGATTGCGTCGTGATTGAAAAAATCGCGCAGGGCGTCCGTGTGACCTTTATATCCGATTCCGGCAATCATCCAGGCCTCTTTGTGGATCGGCAAAGTCGTAATTGCATCGGCCTTGCCGACTTTGGCAAGGCCGACAGCGGCGACAAACGATTGGTAGCTGTATCGGCCGCTATCAGCGTCGACCATGCCCGGACGAATCGTAAAATCGCCGGAAACGTCATGGCATTCAAAATCATCGGGAAGATTCAATCCAAGTAATGCGGCGGCACGTTCCGCCATAGTACGACTGATGCAGTAAACAGGACGACATATCTGTGTGATCTGAGGATGTGCTTTCAGGATGATTTCAAAGCCGATGCCGTTTAGATCGCCGACACTGACGGCGATTGTTTTTAACGTCGACATAGCGCTTTCATATCACTAACGGCAGTTGAGAGGCCTGTAAACACGGAGCGGGCAATAATACTTTGCCCGATATTGAGCTCTTCTATAGTATCGATCGCAACAATCGGGGCAACATTGTGGTAATTAAGTCCGTGGCCGGCTGCGACTTTCAGTCCGAGCGAACGTGCGAAATTGGCCGCATCGACGATGTCGCTGTATGCCTGTCCCAGACGCTCATCGAGTTCACGGCGCGAAAGATTCAGCGATTCGATCGCATGGTGAGTATGGGGCAGGGCGCTATGGCGCATTGCGTAGAGGTTGGCGTACGCTCCGGTATGCAGTTCAACCCATTCGGCTCCAAGACGTTCGGAATATTCTATGGCGTCATGGCTCGGATCGATAAACAGCGATACCTCGATTTCAGCGGCGCGCAAAGTATTGATAGCATTTAATATTGAATTAAATTGCCCTTTGACGTCCAGCCCCCCTTCCGTCGTTACTTCCTGACGCTTTTCAGGCACAAGCGTCGCTCGGTGCGGGCGTAACTCTGTGACAATTTTGATGATGGCAGGGTCAATTGAGCATTCAAGATTGACAGGAAGCGGCGAGGCGGCGATGATTCGGCGCGCGTCTTCGTCATGGATGTGACGGCGGTCTTCACGCAGGTGGATCGTAATCTGATCGGCTCCGTTTTGCGCGCATACTGCCAATGCCATAAGGGGATCGGGATCGTTGATTTTACGTGCTTCCCGCAGCACCGCAATATGGTCGATGTTGATACCGAGGGTCACTTTAGAGGGTTCTGCGTGCATAAAAATCCTTTTTGAATTCGGGGAATTTTCCGGCGATGATCGCGTCGCGTGCCGCCTTTACGAGAGTCAGATAATAATGGAGATTGTGAAGCGACGCAAGCCGGAAGAAAGTGATCTCGCGTGAGCGGAACAGATGGTGCAGGTATGCACGGCTGTAGCGGCGGCAGGTGTAGCAGTCGCATGCGGGATCGATCGGTTCGGCATCGAATTTGTAGGCGGCTCCTTTGATGTTCACTTTTCCGAAGCTCGTAAAAAGGGTACCGTTTCGGGCGTTACGCGTCGGCATGACGCAGTCGAACATATCGACGCCCCGTTCGATGTTTTCGACCAAATCTTCGGGAGTGCCGACTCCCATCAGGTAGCGGGGTTTGTCTGAGGGCATAAGAGGCGTCGTATGTTCAACCGTATCGTACATCGCCTGATTCGCTTCTCCGACCGACAAGCCTCCGATGGCAAACCCGTCGAAATCCATTGCGCACAGTTCTTCGGCCGATTGGGTACGGAAATTAAAGTCGGTTCCCCCTTGGATGATCGCGAAAATATTCTGATTAAGACCGATTCCCCTGGACTGGTTGTTTCGGTGGTATTCGATGGACTGCTTCGCCCACTGTGTTGTTCGTTCGATGGAAGTTTTGATTCGTTCCTGCGTGGCGGGAAGGGCAACAAGGTCATCGAGGATCATCATAATGTCGCTGTTGAGATTGTTTTGGATGTCGATTACTTTCTCGGGGGTAAAAAAGTGCTTTGAACCGTCGATGTGGCTGCGAAATTCGATCCCCGATTCCATCGGCTTGGAGATGTCGCTGAGGCTGAAGGCCTGAAACCCGCCGCTGTCGGTCAGAAAGCTGTTCGGATAGGTCGTATAGCCGTGAAGCCCTCCCAGTTTGGCAACCGTCTCGTCCCCCGGGCGCAGATACATATGGTAGGTATTGGCGAGGATAATCTGGGTGCCGAGGATGTCTGTCATATCGTTCATATCGAGCGCTTTGACACTTCCGACCGTCCCTACAGGCATAAAAATAGGGGTTTGGATCGTGGAATGAGCCGTGGTGATGGTACACGCACGGGCATTACCGCATGTCGCGTCGACGTGAAATTGCATAGATGACCTTAAGTTTTTCCGTTATTTTATCGCATTCGCCTTCGTTTGGACAACCTATTCTTAGATATAATGGCGAAAAGATTATTTCGACAGGACAACGAATGAACATTGAACATTCCCAGAATGCTTTTGAAAAAGCCCAAAACCTGATCCCAGGGGGTGTCAATTCCCCGGTTCGCGCTTTTAAAAGCGTCGGTGGCATCCCCCGTTTTATTCAGAGCGGGGAAGGGGCGTATCTGATCGATGTGGATAACAACCGCTACGTCGATTATGTCCAGAGTTGGGGACCGCTGATTTTCGGGCATCGGGATGAAAGTATCGAAAATGCCGTTATCGAAGCGGTCAAGCACGGCCTGAGCTTTGGGGCGCCTACCGAAGCAGAGAGCGAACTTGCCGAACTGATCATTTCTATTTACGATTCGATTGAAAAAGTTCGATTTGTGAGCAGCGGAACGGAAGCGGTCATGAGCGCGATCCGTTTGGCTCGCGGTTTCACCGGGCGCGATGACATCGTCAAATTTACCGGATGTTATCACGGACACAGTGATGCTTTGCTCGTTCAAGCGGGATCAGGCGCTGTGACGTTCGGAATGCCGAGTTCCCCGGGTGTTCCGGCTGATTTTACCAAGCATACGTTGCTCGCTGAATACAATAACATTGAGAGTGTACGTCAATGCTTTGCCGATAGCCCCGGCATCGCGTGCGTTATCATAGAACCCGTTGCCGGGAATATGGGATTGGTTCCTGCGACCAAAGATTTCCTCGCACAGCTTAGAACACTCTGTGACGAACACGGGGCATTGCTGATCTTCGATGAAGTCATGAGCGGTTTTCGCGCATGTCTGCACGGTGCGGAAAGCATTACCGGAACCAAACCGGATCTTGTGACGTTGGGCAAAGTGATCGGCGGGGGAATGCCGGTAGGTGCATTCGGCGGGCGCCGCGATATCATGGCGCATCTTTCACCGGAAGGAGGCGTGTATCAAGCCGGAACGCTGAGCGGAAACCCGGTTGCCATGGCGGCCGGATTGGCATCGATCCGTAAGCTTAAAGCCAATGCACGCGTGTTCAACGTTCTTGAAGAACGGGCCAAACGTCTTATGAACGGATTTGCCGACGCGGCAGCCAAACATAACATTTCGCTTCAAACCGATGTACGCGGTTCGATGTTCGGATTTTTCTTCAATGATGCGCATGTCAGTAATTTTGCCGACGCACTCAAAAGCGATACGGCACGTTTTGCCCGTTTCCACGCAGCCATGCTGGACAACGGGTTTTATTTTGCGTGTTCGCAGTTTGAGACGGGATTTATCGCGACGGCGATCACGGATCAGATGATCGAAGAGACGATTGCCGCAGCGGACAAAATCTTTGGAGATATCAAATGAATACCGAAGAACATAAACCGAGGCTCAAACCAATCATCGAAGGAGCAGAGACCCTCTCTCTCGGCATTTCGATGGTGGTCGCCGTTTTGATCGGGGTTGCCATCGGACTTGGCTTGAGAAAACTGTTCGGAATCGATTGGCTGCTATGGGTAGGTGTCGTCATCGGGATCGGTGCCGCGTTTCTAAACGTCTATAAAGCCTACAGCAAGCAATACAAAGAATTTGAAAAACTATCCAAAGACCCACGCTATAACATGGGCAAAAAACAGCAGGATAACGATGACGATGATGACGAGGATTAAAAAACCTCTGCTGGTTTTTACCATTTCTCAGCTTGGGGCTGTCGTAATGCTAGTTTATTCCGCTTCCGCCTATGCCAACTTTGCCGTCGCGATGACAACGACCACCCTGATCGTTATGGGATCGCTGTATTCGTACCGGAATATGATTGCGCGGCGCACGGCTGACGTTGATCCCGAAGACAACAAAGACATTATCGACATGATGGACGATCCGTACGATCTGTATGAAGAAGAACGTGCCGAAGAGATAGAAGATATCAAGCGCCTTATCAAAGAGGAAAAAGCCCGTCAGCGCGCCAATATCGTCAAAAATACGACGCAAAACGCTTCGGCGTGGGTATCGGCATACCGTTTGATACCGTATGCGTTTTTAATTTTAGGATTTGTCGCATTGGAAAACAACGGAGTCTTGAACATCCTTCCGTATCTGGTCGGATTGGCTGCGGGAATACCGGTCGGTTATCTGATCGCCAAAGAGCTGTTTATTTCAGAGTTATAAGAATATAAAATATATTAACTAGGTGTTAACATAAATCGATTTACAATGCTGCCGTTTTATAATCATAGATAAAAGATATAAAAGGGGTTCGCATGCAGATCTCAAAACCAATTGTATCGTTGGTACTCAGCGTTACACTGTTTGCTCAAGTTTCATGGGGGCAAATAGCTTCTACAGAATTGATATTAGGAGCGCCCTCCGCTGTATCTTCACAAGATAAAGTTTCTCAATTTGTTGCACGCGATGACGTTGCCGACGCGTTTGAAAAGTTGGGGGTAGATCCTAAAATGATCGAACTTAAAGTTGCATCGTTAAGCGATGAGGAAGCAAGTA
Organism: Sulfuricurvum sp. MLSB; assembly: GCF_000747095.1. Taxonomy (GTDB): domain Bacteria; phylum Campylobacterota; class Campylobacteria; order Campylobacterales; family Sulfurimonadaceae; genus Sulfuricurvum. The sequence continues at coordinate 33,423 of NZ_JQGL01000013.1, read as the reverse complement.
CAATCGCATCAAAGATTGATACTCTACCGGCAGGAGGAGACGGTGGAAGCATTATCGGTGCGATCGTCTTTATTTTTGTTGTTTTATTGATTACGGATATTCTCGGACTGACAAAAGTATTTAATTTTACCCGTTCAGTACGTTAAACGTGGCGATAAGAAACTGCTTTATCTTTTTATGCACAACTGTTGCTTTACTAATGCTAAGCGGTTGTGTACCCAAAAATCCTCTCCCGCCGGGGAGAGAGTATCCTTCAACGTCCATAAATGTTCCTTTTATTCCGCCGCGTGCAGATCTATGCGGCTCAACATCTGTCCAAATGGTCTCATTGTATTGGCACTCTGTCAGTGGATATACTCCTAAATTATCGATAGAGGAACTTGACCAACGAACATTTATTCCCCTCAAAAAAGGGACTTTGCAGGTCGAACTTGTGAGTGCCGCGCGCGCAAACGGCCTTATAGCCTATCCGTTAGAACCGAATTTCGACGCATTATTTCGTGAACTAGCCGCTCATCATCCCGTTATTGTATTAATCAATCGAAGTTATTCGTGGTATCCTCTATGGCATTATATTCCTGTTAACGGATACGATGGAGGAAGGCGCGAAGTAATAACTCATTTTTCGGATCAGCCGAACGAACCGATAGCGGTCGAAACCTTTGCTGAACTGTGGAAACGCAGTGAGAATTGGGGCGTTGTCCTTCTTCCCCCGGGAGAGATACCCGCATCAGCTTTGTCAAAAAAATTCTTGCGGTCCGTGTATGAACTGGAAAAAATCGGTATGGTCGATGAAGCGATTCTAAGCTACAAAAGTGCGTTGATTCGCTGGCCTGATGAGTCGGATATCCATTTAATTTTAGCCAACAGCTATTACCGGTTGCATCGTTTTAACGAAGCGGAGGAGAGTTATCGGCATTTTTTATTGACGAATCCTTCCCATCCTCTTGCTCTCAATAATTTGGCAATCCTTTTATCGAAAACAGGGCGAAAAAAAGAAGGATTGGCTCTGTTGGATAATGCGGTAAGTAAGGACCCGGAAATCCAGAAGATGCTCCGGGATACGCGTGAAGAGATTTTAAAAAATTAATTACTTCACAATCATCGGAACGTTGATCGTAATACGTTGGTCTTTTACATCGACGAAGAGATTGTTTTCTTCGGCCAAATGGGAAATATCGGGCAGATATCTGCGGATGACGGTGTCTGATATGATTTCGATGGAAAAAAGCGAATATTTTTCACCTTCGAACTTGATGTGTTCGCCGACACGGAAAAACAGCCGCGTGGTTATTTTTTCGTTTCCGGTCATTGCCACATAAATTTTATTGAGCAGTTTGATAAACAGTTCTGTCTGCAGGCGGATTTCAGGAATCGTAGGGTCGAGTTCTTTCAGAAAACGGGTTTGCGTTCCGATCGAATTGGAGCTGATACACAGATCGATCAGCGTATAGACGTTAACGAGCTGTCCTTCGGGTTTTTGTTTCGTAAACTGGAAAGAGGGGAGCTGATAAAGACGAATACCGATGTGTTCTTCATCTTCGTAGCCGACGGTGATGCCGAAAAACTTGAATCGTCCGAATTCAAGCTCCAGAAAAGTCGTTTTGAATCCGAAAGAAGAGCTGGCATAGGTCGTCGCAATTTTGTAAACGGCGGAGGCTTCGACCGCTCCGAGGAGATATTGCGCCTCCGTGTTGAGCGACACGATTTTACCGCTTGCGTTGAAAAGGATAAACGGATTGAAATCGAACTCAATCCATTGCTGATCAAACGTCATTAATCCTCGATGTAGTTTTTAAGTTTACGGCCCACTTTGGGGTGTTTAAGTTTTTTGATCGCACTGGATTCGATCTGACGAACCCGCTCCCTAGTCACGTTGAGCTCTTTTCCGATCTCTTCGAGAGTGCGGTCGCTTTCGTCATCCATGATACCGAAACGCATCTTGATGACGGCTTTTTCACGCTCATTCAGTTGTTCAAGAACCCCTTCGATCTGCACTTTTAAATCGTCTTTTAAAACAGCGTCAGACGGAGAGATCGACATTTTGTCTTCAATGAAATCTCCAAAACGGCCGTCTTCTTCGTTTCCGATCGGTGCTTCGAGAGAAATCGGCTCTTTCGTGATTTTGATGACGTTTTTGACTTTCTCAACGGATAGGCCTACTTCTTCCGCGATGGTTTCGACATCCGGCTCTTTTCCGTGTTCCTGAAGGTGTTTGCGCATGATCTTATTGATGCGATTGATCGTTTCGATCATATGGATCGGAATACGAATCGTGCGCGCTTGATCGGCGATGGCGCGGCTGATTGCCTGTCGGATCCACCATGTCGCATAGGTCGAGAACTTGTACCCTTTTTGGTATTCGAACTTGTCGACCGCTTTCATCAATCCGATATTTCCTTCCTGAATCAGGTCAAGGAACGGCAAACCGCGATTGGTATAGCGTTTGGCAATCGATACAACCAGACGGAGATTCGATTTGGCCATACGGGTTTTGGCAGTTTCGGAAATGCTTTTACCCCGTTTGATCTGCTCGAGGATATCGGCCAGCTTTTCAGGTTCCATATTAAATCCGCCTTTAGAGGCCTCTTTGGTCTGGATCAGTTTTTTGATTTCCATATAGGTGCTGACCATGGTTGCTTCAGGAACTTTGGCCGCAATATCTTCCTTGCTGAGATCGCAAATTTTGGCAAGAATTGCCATGTGGTTCTTTTTGAGTTGATCGTTGAATAGCGGAAGTTTATATTCAAGGCGCTTGAGTTCGCGTTCAAAACCTTCATCGCTTCGTAGAGCGGTTTCCATAGATCGTACGAGCTCATTGATCAGTTTGGAGGTTGGCCCAAGGTCAAGAAGCGCTTCTTTAAGGCTTTTCTTTTTGAAGCTTACCGCCATGAAATGGAGAACGTATTCGGGATCCATATCTTCGACCGGACATTCATCAAGCACTTTTTCGGTCGCTTTGACCCATTCTTTTTTCGCTTTTTCAAGCGCTTTGAAGGAGGTGACGACTTTTTCTACCCGTTTCTTGTCCTTGGCCGAAGGAGCTTTTTCGCTCACTTCTTCTTCATCGGCTTCGTCTTCGGTGTCATCGTCGCCTTCGTCTTCGCTTTCGTCTTCGAAGCTTTTGAAAAGCTCTTTGACGCGGCGTTCGCGGTTGATAAGCGGATCTTTGTAATCGAGGATGAAATCGATCAGATAAGGTACCGAACAGATTGCATCGATAATAATCCCTTCTCCCATTTCCATCCGTTTGGAAATTTCGATCTCTTCATCTTTTGTCAGAAGAGGGATCTGTCCCATTTCACGAAGGTACATACGAACCGGAGAATCCGAGCGCGACCACTCGAGCAGTTCGTGTTGCTTGAGAATGTCAAATTCGTCGCCGGTTGCTTCTTCAATGTACTTGAGCTGGGCGGCCCGTTTTGCTGCGGCTTCCTGTTGATTGAGCATCTTGGCATGTTCTGAGGATGTAAAAAGGCAGATTTTATGTTTCTGAGCCAATTTTAAAACTGATTTGGCCTGTGCCAGCGTCGGTTGTTTGTCAAACGGTTCGACGATCGCTTCATAGGTCAAGCAGTTTTTTGATTTGTGTTCGGAAAAGAGGGTTTCGATGTGTTTGTTTAGATCTTTGACGCTCATACGAGGAGGGCTCCCTTGTCGTTTAAAAAGATTGGGATTATACCGAAATTTATATAAATTAGCCTTAATGGATAATTTGATAAAAATGGAAGATCAAATATGGAACGCTAGTTGCTTTTAGTCACAAAATCGACCAAGGATGTAAGATTATGCAGACCGGATATTATGCGGCAACGGGCGGTATGGTTGCTCAGTTCAATCGTATGGACACGATAGCTAATAACCTTGCCAATGCCAATACGGCAGGGTATAAACGCGATCAGCTTATTACGGGCGATTTCGTGCGTCTTTTCAAAGAAGCGCAAAACGAGTTGCCGATTCCGAATCATACTCAGGAAGCGGCGCAATATTTCAACCGTTCGATGAGCCGTGTTCCGCAAATTACCGACGGTTATACCGATTTTTCGCTCGGATCGATGCAGCGTACCGACAACACTTTTGATCTTGCGCTGGCGAAAGAAGGGCAGTTCTTTGCCGTCAATACCCCACAGGGCGTCCGGCTGACCCGCAACGGTACTTTTACCCTTAATGAAGAGGGAAAGCTGGTGACCAAACAGGGATATGAAGTTCTTGCCGCCGATAGAACCCCGATTACTCTTAATCCGCAAAACACGATTGTCACTATCGATAAAAACGGCCAAATCGCCGCGAATATTGCCGGAACAACCGAAATGGCACCTGCTAAAAAGATGATGGTTATCGAGCCGCAAAACATCCGTATGCTCAGCAAAGAAGGGGAAAACCTCTATATTCCTGATCCCGCCGATCCTCTTGCCCCGCTGGCGGACAGCGGAAGCGTTATGCAGGGCTTTGTGGAAAAAAGCAACGTCAACGCCGTAAACGAAATGATCGCCCTTGTCGAAGCCAACCGTTTGGTCGGAATGTATCAAAAAGCGATGGATTCGCAGATGAACGATCTCAATAAAGACGCCATTGAAAAAATCGGCGCTACACGACGATAAACCTAAGGAGACCTAAGCCATGATGCAATCACTTTATACGAGCTCAACCGGAATGCTCGCTATGCAGACCCAGATCGATACAACCGCCAATAACATTGCCAACGTCAATACAATGGGGTATAAAAAATCGCGCGCCGAGTTCGCCGATTTGATGTACAAGGTTATGAGCTACGCAGGGACGTCGACGAGCGATACGACCAAATCTCCGACCGGAATCGAAGTGGGGCTTGGGGTTCGTCCGACGGCCATTAACAAGATTTTTACCGAAGGAAGTTTGAAACAGACCGATAATACGCTGGATGTAGCAGTGACAGGAAAAGGGTTTTTCAAACTCGAGCTTCCTAACGGTACCGAAGTATATACCCGCAACGGATCGTTCAAGCTCGATGAAAACGGTACAATCGTCAATTCAGACGGCTATCGCCTTGTTCCTGAGATCGTCGTTCCTGAAGACTCCACCAACATCAGCATCGGCGTTGACGGTATTGTCAGCGTGACCCAGAGCGGGCAGGCACAGGCGACGCAAGTCGGTCAGATATCGCTGACCAATTTTATCAACCCGGCCGGTTTGCATGCAATGGGAGACAATCTATTTGTAGAAACAGACAGCTCCGGACAGCCGATTGAAGGTACCCCCGGCGAAGAGGGGCTCGGTAATATCCGTCAGGGATTTGTGGAACTCTCCAATGTCCAGCTCGTTGTTGAGCTGACAGACCTGATTACAGGACAGCGCGCGTACGATGCCAACTCCAAAGTCATCACTACGAGTGATGAGATGCTGTCCACTACAAATAGCCTTAAACGCTAATATTGAAAAATATTAAAGCCCCTTTCTTGGGGATTTAATAGTTCTTTAGCTATAATCCCTTCAATTTTACGACACTATATAGGATTTTCGATGCAAAAAATTGAAGGGAAAGTTTGGAATTTCGGTAAAGATATCGATACCGACCTTATTATTGCCGCCCGTTATCTAAATACCTCGGATCCCAAAGAACTTGCCAAGCACGTCATGGAAGATGCCGATCCGGCATTCGTGAACAAAATGACTCCCGGAGACATCATTGTCGCTGATGAAAACTTCGGATGCGGCTCATCGCGAGAACACGCTCCGATCGCACTGAAAGCTGCCGGCGTCGCAGCGGTTATCGCACCGACGTTTGCCCGTATTTTTTACCGCAACGCATTTAACATGGGGCTTCCTATTTTTGAACTTCCCGAATCTTTGGAAATCAAAGAGGGCGAAAAAGTAAGCATCGACATGGACGCAGGGACCATTACCAATCAAAGCAACGGAAAAGTCTACAAATTTATCCCGATCCCGCCGTTTATGCAGGAGCTCATCGCCGCAGGCGGTCTGATGAACTACGCACAAGCCGAAATAGCCGCCCAGGAGAAATAAATGAAAACATATAACATTGCATTGATCAAAGGGGACGGTATCGGTCCTGAAATCGTCGACGAAGCGGTCAAAGTTCTTGATGCCGTTGCCGCGTGCGAAGATATCGAATTCAACTACCGTGAAGTGTTGATGGGCGGGTGTGCTTACGACGTGACGGGTGATCCGCTTCCGCAGGAAACCATTGACGTTTCCCTTGAGAGCGACGCGGTATTGTTCGGTGCCATCGGCGGACAAAAATGGGATACGCTTCCGCGTGAAAAACGCCCTGAAAGCGGATTGCTCCGTTTCCGCAAAGAGCTGGGCGTATTCGCCAACCTTCGTCCGGCCAGCGTGTATGACGAACTCGTCAATGCCAGCTCTCTCAAGCCTGAAATCGTTAAAGGGGTGGATCTGATGGTCGTCCGCGAACTTATCGGCGGAATCTATTTCGGCGAGCCCAAAGGACGCGACGAGAACAAAGGATGGAACACGATGGTCTACACGCGCGAGGAAGTGATCCGTATCGCTCACGTCGCGTTCAAAATCGCAATGGATCGTTCAAAAAAAGTGTGTTCGGTTGATAAAGCCAACGTTCTTGACGTCAGCCAATTGTGGCGCGAAGTGGTCGAAGAGGTGGCTAAAGAGTACCCTGAAGTCGAGCTCAGCCATATGTACGTCGATAATGCCGCGATGCAGTTGATTCGCGATCCGAAACAGTTCGACGTCATTTTGACCGGAAACATTTTCGGCGACATCCTCAGCGACGAAGCGAGCATGCTCTCGGGTTCTATCGGACTGCTTCCTTCCGCATCGGTCGGTGCCAAAATCGGCGTATACGAGCCGATCCACGGTTCGGCTCCGGACATCGCGGGGCAGGGGATCGCCAATCCGATCGCAACGATCGCCAGTGCCTCGATGATGCTTCGCTACGCATTAAACGAGCATGAAGCCGCCGATCGGATAGATTTCGGTATCAAACAAGCTCTGGCACAGGGATACCGTACAAAAGATATTGCCAATTTTGACGCCAAAGAGATTTGTTCGACCAGCGAGATGGGTTCTATCATTGCTAATTTTGCGGCAAAATGCAAACGTTAACCCTCGCCAATATTTACGAACTTCAGGGGCTCAAAGAAGATGCTCTTGAAATTTACAAAGAAATTTTGAAAAAAGATCCCAACAATTCGGATGCGAAAATCGCGATCCGCCGCCTCTCCGGGATGCGAAAGAAATTTCTGGGTGTCAACAACGAAATGAAAGCATTTTTCGTCCAGATGGACGAAGAGGCTGAATTTATCCAGTTTGAAAGGTGGTTGCTTCGCGCATGGAATTAAAAGATGTCATTTTATCCACATTGGCCGAAATCGAAGAGTTAGTGACAGTGCCCGAAGCACTCGAAGAGAATGAACCGCTTAAAGAAGAAGTATCTTCGGTACAACCGATACCTGCTGCTGCATTGTCCGAATCCGTTCCTACGATACGTGAGGACGAAGCACGATGGCTCGAAGGAATCCGGGAACGTTTGCTTGTTCTTTTTGAGGGGTTTCAATCCCCTAACAATGCCCAGATTGAAGCCAAGGTTGATTTGACTCTTAATTTTCTTGAATATCTCCTCGCCACCATCGATAATCGTTTGGACAATCTAAAATAACCCTAAACAAACGCTCTTTTCAGGATACACAATGATAAATAAACAATACCGGGTACTAATCCACTGCAACGATGAAAAAGGACTGGTCTATAAAGTTTCCAGTATTTTTTTCCACCGTAATCTCAACATTATTTCCAATAACGAATTTGTCGACAAAGCCCAAAACAAATTTTTTATGCGCAGTGTTGTCGCAGGTGAAATCGATCCCTCCGCCCTCAAGAGCGAACTAAAATCGGTTTTGCCCGCCAATGCCCATTTGGATGTCATCGCTCCGCGTAAAAAGCGGATCGTATTAATGGCAACAAAAGAATCGCACGCACTGGGAGATATTCTGATCCGCTACGAAGCGGGAGAACTGGATGCCGAGATACTAGCGGTCGTTTCAAACTATGATCTGCTTGAACCGCTGGTTTCCAAATTTGATATTCCTTTTTATACCGTATCGCATGAAGGGTGTGACCGTGACGAACACGAACAGCGCGTCCTTAAACAGCTTGCGGCTTTCGGCGAGATCGATTACATCGTATTGGCAAAATACATGCGTATTTTGACACCCCGCTTTGTTGAAGCGTACGAAGACAAAATTATCAATATCCACCATTCCTTCCTTCCTGCCTTTATCGGTGCCAACCCGTATAAGCAGGCGTATGAGCGGGGGGTCAAGATCATCGGCGCAACGGCCCATTTTGTTAACAATAACCTGGATGAAGGGCCGATTATTGCTCAAGACGTTATTCACGTCAATCATGCCTACGGATGGGAAGAGATGCAGCGTTCGGGCCGTGATGTGGAAAAAATCGTCCTCTCTAAAGCCCTGAAGCTCGCTCTTGAAGACCGTATCTTCGTTCACGCCAACAAAACGATCATTTTTTAAATGTTTAATATCGTTCTGGTCACACCTCAAATCCCTAACAATACCGGAGCCATCGGGCGGCTTTGCGTGAATACGGGCGCAACGCTTCATCTGATCAAACCTTTGGGGTTCGATATCAGTGAAAAAGCGCTCCGCCGTGCGGGGATGGATTACTGGCATAAGCTTGATCTGAAAGTATGGGAGTCTCTCGAAGAGTTTTTTGAAGCCCATCCGAATCGTGAACGCTTTTTCTTTGCGACAACGAAAACGGATCGTCCTTATTTCGATATAACGTTTGAAAAAGGGGATTATCTGCTGTTCGGGAGCGAAACGTCAGGCCTTCCGGGCGAGCTTTTGGAAAACCACCCTAGTCAGACGATGACCATTCCGATGACGAAAGAGGGGCGTAGCCTCAACCTTGCCATCAGCACGGGTATCATTTTGTACGAAGCGATCAAGCAAAATTTTGACACTTACAAGGAGCTGATGTAATGGTACAGATCCTCGATACGATTGTCGTTATTCTTTTCGTCCTCTTTTTAATCTATATTTTTCGGGGTTATCATCTCTCCCGGCTCGAAAAAGAATCAAAAATAGAGCAAGACAAATCCTCCATTCCCGACAGCACACGTGAAAGTACCTCTGACGGAGACGGAAGCGATTAAAAAAGTTTTTCCGCCCAAACACCCATCTGCATTTCAAAACGATCCATCCAGCCACTTGCTTTACGCATAACCTTTGCCATGCTCTCTCCTTATAATCGGAAATTTTGTATGACAAAGAGTATAAAAAATAGAAAGCGATACTTAATAATATTTCAATATGACATATTATTACCATAAAGATGGCATAATTCCTAGAATATCGTATCCCATACGGTAAAAGGATGTCGTCATGAAAACATTTAATGAAATTGTTGAAACGATCAAAGATATCGTCTCATCCGAATTCCCCGATAAAAAAGTATTTGACAAAGATATTGCGGAATTACTTGAGATTTCGCAAATGAATTTTGCAACCATGAAAAAGCGGAATAAAATCCCCTTTAATGAATTACTCGATTTTTGCGCAAAACGTTCTATTGCAATCAACTGGCTTTTGTACAACCAGTCGCCCGAAAGTTTGATAGAACCGACAAACCGCTTTTATATGGTCCGTTATTTCTCATCGGTCAATGCTTCCGCCGGCGGGGGAGCAGAGAATGAAGAACTCGATTTTGAGCCGCTGATGCTCGAAGAAAACTTTGTCATGTCGCTTGGCGGAGAAGGGCAATTGCGGCATATCGAAGCGATAAACGTAACGGGTGATTCGATGGAGCCCTCATTCAGTTACAACGATATTGTTTTCCTTAATCGTTCCAAAACCGATGTAAGCCGCGGCGGAGTATTTACGATCCGTACCGAACACGGACTCTTTATCAAACGGATACAAGTTCGTCTTGATGGAAAACTCGATATTATTTCAGATAATAAAGACTATCCCACCTATGTCGCTCGCAGAGATGAAGTCGAGATCATCGGCAGAATCGTCGGACGCTTCGGAGGAATAGAATAGGGCAGAGAGAGTATGAAATCAACAGTATGGATCGGCGGTATCATTTTTTTATTGGGAGGATGCAGCACCCATATGCCTGTTCCCAAGGCCGCACATTCTCTCAAAACAGCTGAACCGGCAACAATGATGCCTGCCGCAAAGGTTGGCGAGAGCCCCTACTGCTGCACTCTCCCTCAAGAACTTGATGTCACGCTTCCCCAACTTGGCCCCATTGTCAATGATTTGGAACGGTTTGAGCAGTCGATCGTTCCTTATGCCGAACAAAATGGTATGGACCGTGAAAGTTTTTATGACGTGCAGAAGAATTTTGAAAAATCCTATTATACGCCGTGGGACTATACTGTGCCGCCGATGAGCGTTCAGGATGTTTCATGGCCGATGCGGGCGTTTCGGGGCGGGTATGGAAGTAATCTACGCCCTTTGCCTCCTTCATGGTTTAAAGAGATAGAGGCTCACGCGAATTTTGAAAACTACGGAACGCTCAATCAAAAAGGGATTGCGCTTAAATGGCTGGATTTGCGGGCATTGCCGACCGAAAAACCTCTTTATCGGGACCCTTCGTTACCGGGGGAAGGGTATCCGTTTGATATGCTCCAAAACAGCAGCGTCAATTATCATGAGCCCGTTTTTATCTCCCATACTTCGATAGACGGTGCATGGAGCTACGTTTTTACGAACAGTGCATCAGGGTGGGTTAAATCTGATGGGATTGCCGTTATCGATACGGCGATGAGCGAAACCATGCGGAAACAGGAAAAACTTTTCATCACCGAAGACAATGTTCCTCTTTATGACAGTTCCAACCGCTTTGTCGCGTATTCGCGTATCGGGATGGTACTGTCGCTGGAAAAAGAGCAGCAAAACGAATATTACGCGCTCGCGTACGACAGCAACGGCTCTTTTAAATCCGTTTCGATTCCAAAGCCGGCGGCCAGAGTCGGAATTTCCAAGCTGAATAAAAACGATTTGATTCGCCTGGGTGAACAGATGCTGAAAAATACATACGGCTGGGGAGGGATGCTCGGTGAAAGAGACTGTTCGTCGATGATCCGGGATATGTATACGCCCTTTGGCATATGGCTTCCCCGAAATTCTGCCGCACAGGCGCGCAAAGGAGAGGTTATTTCGTTTGAAGGGCTTTCCGATGATGAAAAACTTGACCTGATCCGAGAAAAAGGAATTCCCTTCGAGACAATCGTTTATCTCAAAGGACATGTGCTGCTCTACATCGGCACCTATCAGGACAACGTCATGATGATGCATAACGTATGGGGCATACGAACCATCGATAAATCAGGGAACAAAGGGCGTCGTATTGTAGGAAAAGCGGTTATTAGCACTCTTGAATTCGGTTCCGAACTTGAAGAATTCGATCCGTACAATAAACTGCTTACACGTGCGCATAGCATGAATATTTTTACCAAGACACCGATTGTTCTTTCGAAAGGGGCAGGTAAACCCGTGAAGAAAAAGAAAGCGCTCTAAAAGCGCTTTCTTCGTTTATGCTTTGATATCGAGCAATGAACCCATCATGTCGTTTTGCGCACGGATGGAACGGACATTCGCCTCTTCCACGTTTTGGATTCTCATTTGATCCGTCAGTTCTTTGGAAAGATCGGTTTGGGAGCGCTGGCTTCCGTTATCGGTTGCGGAAGATGTATTGGCTTTCGTCCCACCGTTTTGCGTTTCGCCGATAGTGGTGTCTTGAGGAACATAACTATCTGTATTGACGTTTGCAACATTCTGCGCATTATTATTCATGTAAGTTTGATTCGACATCATTGACGAAACATTTGAGTTTATCATACGCAGCTCCTTTTTACTTCAGATAATGAAAGTATAAGCCCCTTCGCCTTAAACAAGAAGGGGCAAAAGAAATTAGTGCAGATCGGCGTTAAGTTTGACTTCGCGGGTAGAGCGACGGATCATGAGTTGGCCCGTTGTAGAATCCTGCCGGTAGTGGATACCGTTCAGGCCGACCAGCTCTTTTCCTTTGAACGAAGTGCCGCTGAGCTTGGCAGAAGGATTGGCATCATTGATTTTGGCAAGTTCTTCTGCAGTGACCGAAAATTTCGTTCCGGCCAATACGGCGATACCCGCATCGACGATACAGCCGTCACCCAAAGCGATTCCGGTTACAGAATTGGCTCCAAGCAGTGTATTTTTACCGATTGTTACAGGGATGCCGTCCGTTCCGCTAAGAACACCAAGAATCGACGCGCCGCCCCCGACATCGGACCCGTCGCCGACCACGGCAGAGCTCGAGATACGCCCTTCTACCATGCTCACGCCCGTGGTCCCGGCGTTGAAATTTACATAGCTGGCCCCCGGCATAATTGTTGTACCGGCATGAAGTTGCGCGCCGAAGCGGACTTTGGAGTCATCAAGGATACGGGTATTGTTCGCCGGAATGATATGCTGCAAAAAGCGGGGGAACTTATCGACAAAATCGATTTTCGGATATTCGTTGGCAAATTTGAGCTCGATCTCGTTCGCACGGAGCCACTCAAGCTCGATGGGCTCGCCCTCAGACCATGCGACGTTGTGAAGTGCACCGAAAGCGCCGTTCAGATTGATCGAGCGGAGGGGTACTTTTCCCGTAGAGAGGGCGTAGAGTTTCAGATAGGTTCCCTCGACGCTTTTGCAGGCAGCATCGTTGAACAAAAAGGTCAGGCGATACTCGCCCTCGCGCATACCGCGTTCTTTGATAAGAGAATAGAGCGTCGAGACAACCTGAATATTTTTATGCGCATCCCCGTAGGCTTCGTCAGCATACGGAGTGAAGGCATTCAAGCATCCTTCTAGAAATTTCAGAGTAACCGGAACGACGACTTCATCTGCAGTGAAATCAATCTCGAAACCTTGTTCCTGAGCGCTTTTGATGAAGATAGCCGCGCTTCCGAAATTTTCGTTCCAGTTGATGTGGGGATACGTCGCCTGCAGCACTTTTTCACTGTCAAGCTGACCCAAATCGACGCGGCAGATTCCGAATGCGAGAGGATTTTTGTATCCAGCTCCGTTTTGAATCTCTTGAATACACGCTTTGAACGCCGCTTCCGTCTCTAAAATTTCCATATTTTCTCACTTGTGGCAAAATTAATGGGGAATTTTAGCATAAGAGACTAGACTTCAGTTGAATCTTGCGTGTTATACTGCTATTTAATTTTACGGATATAAAGCAGAACCTATGAAACAGTGGATCGAACTCTTAAAAGCAAACAATTATATTGGTGTCAAACAGTATTTGAAAAACGGTGCCAATCCCAATGACGAAGAAGAAAACGGTGAATCGGTTATCTGTTTTGCGATGCGCTATCATTGTGATCAGGAGATTATCGACGTGCTCATCGACAACGGTGCCGATTTGTTTCATACCGATCATGAGGGTGTCAGCGTATTTGATGTCGCGGTAACATACAACAATCTAAGCCTTATCGAACGCCTGTTGCGGGAGGGATTCGATGTGAATCATGCGACCCGCAACAGCGGTTTTACTCCGTTAATGGGGGCCGTGTGCTACGGACGGACGGATATCATAAAAAAGATGCTCGAACTCGGTGCCGATGTCAGCGCCCGTGACAGCCACGGATTCAGTGCCATCGATTTTGCCCGTAAAATGCATAAAAAATCTATTTTAGCCCTTTTAGAAGGAGAAAAAGATGGAACAGTTTAAAACTTTTTTATTGCTTGGTTCTCTGAGCGTGCTATTGGTATTTATCGGCGGTTATCTTGGCGGGCAGGGGGGAATGGTTATTGCCTTGCTGATTGCCGGCGGGATGAATTTTTATGCCTATTATTTTTCTGATACGATGATCCTCAAACACTATCATGCGATCGAAGTCGATCCCCGCGAAGCACCAATGCTGTACCGCGTCGTCGAGCGGTTGGTCGAACGTGCCGAGCTACCGATGCCGAAAGTCTACATTATCCACGACCGCATCCCCAACGCGTTTGCAACGGGCCGCAACCCTCAGCATGCCGCCGTAGCCATTACGACAGGGTTGCTTGAACTGCTGAACGAAGACGAAGTTGAAGGAGTCATGGCGCATGAGCTTTCCCACGTCGGACACCGTGATATTCTTGTCGCAACGATTGCGGCAACCATAGCCGGAGCAGTGGCTTTTACTGCGAATATGCTCCAATTCGGAGCGATGTTCGGTAGCCGCGACAACCGTGGCGGCAATCCGATAATCATGCTCGTTATGGCGATATTGCTTCCTCTGGCGGCTACTGTGATTCAAATGACGATTAGCCGTTCGCGTGAATTTATGGCCGATGAAGGGGCGGCACGCCTGACCGGTCATCCCGAATGGCTGCAAAGCGCACTGGTGAAACTTTCCAATTACAATGCTCGCGGAGAAGTGCACGGCGCTACGCCGGAAAATGCCCATATGTTTATTGTGAGTCCGTTTGACGGAAAAAACTTTTCATTTTCCAACCTGTTTCGTACGCATCCGACTACGGAACAGCGGCTTGAACGTCTGGAAAGGTTAAAAGAGAATATCGGTTCGGTCGAAGAAGGACGCAGCAAACTCTATGAGCGCCATTACGTCTAATCTCCCTCGATTTTAAGCGTAAAGTGGGGCTTTAAAGGCCCTTTCGTTTTCGGTCTTTTTAAAAAAGAATGGCGGTAAAACACATAAATGAAAGTCATTAGACCTAAAGCAAGCAGCAAATAACCTAATATACTCATCCTCTCCCCTTTTTTATGCCGGCTACATTGTTATAATGTATATCGGCATTACATAAAGAAAATTTATTTTTGATGATTTATATTAAAACATAATCTATTTTTTTGGCTTCGAGGGCCGTGATAAATAGCTGCAAGCAAGCAATTGATTCGGATTCATCGTGTGACGCTATCGAAATTTCCACACTCGGACGACCGTCGCGCAACATCGGTAGAGAAGAAAAATCAATCTCTTCGGGAAGGCTATTCATGACGTCGATCAAAGTGTTTTCGCTTGTCTGTGCGATTAGTGTTTTGCGATGCACTGTAGTCGCAAGGGGAAAAAAGCGCGTTAACGCTTCTTCCACCATCGGATGGGACATCTCGGGAAAGCCGGGCATAAAAAAATAGCGATCTTCCAGATAAAACCCCGACATATTATTGATGATATTATGGAGCAATCCGGCATTGGCAGGCAAATCCGCCATATGGATACGGTAGGGATAGGCTTCTTCATGAAACCGTTCAATAATATCGGAGCGGAATTTTTCATGCGGATAGAGTATCCCGTCGCCGAAGACGTCCGCAGCGATTTGCCGCGTCAGGTCATCGGGAGTCGAACCGATCCCGCCGAAGCTGAACATCACCGAATCGGAATCGTTTTTGACGAATTCAAAAGTATTGCGGATTAATAGGGGATCGTCTTTGATCGTCAGAGAGGTATAAAGAAAATGCCCGCGGGAGAGCAGGGTGTCACGAACAAAATTGAAATGCTTGTCGATTCGTCGGCCGTTTAAGATTTCCGAACCGATGATGACGGCGTAAAAATGGGGTGTTTGCATAAAAGAGATTATAACACGGCATACATTGAAGTAAAGGAAATGAAAATTCAGGCTGCAGCGCAGCCCGAAGGATTTATTTAAGGCGGGAAATAATCTCTTTTTCGACCGTATCGATCGGCTGTGTACCGTCGATGGTGATGTATTTGACCGTGATGTCGTTGGCCGCTACACCTTTATAATAATTGATAAGCGGGCTGGTTTGCTCGTGGTAAACGCGCAGGCGGTCAAGAACGACTTCGGCTTTGTCGTCGTCGCGCTGGACAAGGTCTTCGCCCGTTTCGTCGTCTTTGCCTTCGACTTTCGGCGGATTGTAAGCGATGTGGTAGGTGCGGCCCGATGCGAGGTGCGCACGGCGTCCGGACATACGCTCAACGATCACGCTGTCAGGTACATCGATCTCGATGACGGCATCGATTGCGACCCCCGCTTCTTTGAGCGCGTCGGCTTGAGGAACGGTGCGCGGAAAACCGTCGAGGAGGAAGCCGTTGCGGCAATCATCTTGCGCGATACGCTCTTTGACCAGACCGATAATGATTTCATCGGTGACGAGTTTGCCCGAATCCATAAACGATTTGGCCAGTACGCCAAGCTCGCTTCCCGCTTTGATCGCGGCGCGAAGCATATCGCCGGTTGAGATTTGGGGAATATCGAATGCTTTCGTCAAAAATTGTGCTTGAGTACCTTTTCCCGCACCCGGTGCGCCCAAAAGAATAATTTTCATGGTTATTGTCCTTCTTAAATTTTAGATTTTATAAAGAGTTCCATCTCGTCAACGATCTGCTCGATGGAACGTTCACCGTCGATCTTTTTGAGGAGGTTTTTTGCCGTATAGAAGTTTTGAATATCCGCGAGGGGATCGGTGTAAACGCTCATACGGTTATTGAAAACTTTTTCGTCATCGTCCGCACCGCGTGCACGCCCAAGGACGCGATCACGCGCCACTTCTTCGCTTACAACGACCTCGATGACGTTGATAAGCTCGATACTCTTGTCAGCGGCAAGAAATGTGTCGAGTTCATTCATTTGTTCATTGCTGCGCGGATAGCCGTCAAAAAGGACAACATCGGCGGGGGCATTTTTGATCGCATACGTGATTGTCTCTACGGCAATCTCGATGGGGACGATAAGCCCTTTGCTGATAAAGCTGTCGATCAGCTGACCGCGCGCGCTTCCGCTGGTCACTTCGGCACGCAAAAGATCTCCGGTAGAGTAGTGGACCATTGACTCGCCGTTACGTTCGGCGATGAGGGCTGCATCCGTCGTTTTCCCCGAACCGGGGGCGCCGATGATCAGAAAAAGTTTCTTCATCGATTATTTGGCACTTTCGCGTAAACGGATATGGAGTTCGCGAAGCTGCGTGATTTCGACCGGGCTTGGGGCATCGGTCATGATGCACGACGCTTTTTGGGTTTTCGGGAACGCGATAACGTCGCGGATGCTGTCTTTTTTGGAGAGAAGCATCATGAAGCGGTCGAAACCGATCGCGAAACCGCCGTGCGGAGGCGCGCCGAATTTGAGTGCATCGAGGAGGAATCCGAATTTCTCCTGAGCTTCTTCTTCGCCGATTCCGAGGAGCTGGAAAATCTGCTCTTGCAATGCCTGTTTATGAATACGGATCGATCCGCCGCCCAGTTCGGTTCCGTTGAGAACGATGTCATAGGCAATCGATTCGATGTCTTCGAGATGCTCGTGGTTCAAATCACGCGGCATGGTGAACGGGTGGTGAAGCGCTTTGACACGTCCTTCTTCAATTTCGAACATCGGGAAATCGACAACCCACACGAATTCGAAGCGGTCTTTGTCGATCAGGTTCATTTTTTCGTGCTCGGCGATGAAAATACGGAAGCGTCCCATATAATCCCATACGGTTTTTTTATCTCCCGCACCGAAGAAGACGACGTCGCCCACTTCCATCCCTGTGCGATCGATCAGAAGCTGCAAATCTTCGGGAGCGAAGAATTTTTCCAGCGGTCCTTTGAGTCCGTCTTCTTTCATCTGGAAATAACCCAGCCCTTTCGCACCGAATTTGCGGACGTAATCTTCGAAGCTTTTCATTTCGCGTTTGGAGAATACGAGATCGGCACCCGGAACGCGGAGCGCTTTGATGCGGTTCATTTTCGGGTTCGCGGCGATAGAGGTGAAAATCTCGTTGTCGCAGCGTGCGAAGATGTCGATCACATCGATCATTTTGAGGTCGTAGCGTAGATCGGGTTTGTCCGAACCGTACCATTCCATCGCATCGGCGTATTTGATACGGTTGAACGGCGTGTGGACTTCGTGTCCCGCAGAGGCGAACATTCCAGTGATCAGCTCTTCGGCAACGCGGATAACGTCTTCTTGGTTACAGAAGCTCATCTCGACGTCGATCTGGGTGAATTCGGGCTGACGGTCGGCACGAAGGTCTTCGTCGCGGAAACATTTGGCAATCTGGAAATAGCGGTCGAATCCGCCCACCATCAGCAATTGTTTAAAGAGTTGCGGAGACTGGGGGAGGGCGTAGAACTCGCCCTCATGGACGCGGCTCGGCACGAGATAGTCGCGCGCGCCTTCCGGAGTTGATTTGGTCAGGATAGGTGTTTCGACTTCCAAAAATCCGAGTTTATCCAAAACGTTACGCGCCGCAATCGCCGCTTTTGAGCGTAGCTGAAAGGTTTGAAACGCACTCGGGTTACGTAGATCGAGATAACGGTATTTGAGGCGCGTCTCTTCGCCGACATTGTTATCGCCGATGACGAACGGGACAGGCTCGGAGCGGTTTTCAATCACAAGATCATCAACGATGACTTCGATTGCTCCGGTTTTGAGGCGGGGATTGACAAGTCCTTCGCCGCGGGCACGAACGCGGCCGCGGGCGATGAGGACAAATTCGTCACGCACTTCACTCGCGACTTTGTGCGCATGCGCGTTGTCTGCCGGATCGCAGACGAGCTGGATTAGGCCGCTTTTATCGCGAAGGTCGATGAATACGATCCCTCCGTGGTCACGGTAGTTGTTCGCCCAGCCGCACAATACGACCTCTTCGCCGATGTTGGCTTCCGTTAAATCGGTACAAAAATGACTTCTCAAAACAAAGTCCTTGATCAAAATTTTTTGCAATTATAGCGCTCTTAAACTTTTGGTTTGATAATTCGGTGTATCGACTACTCTTTTGCGGTGCCTTTGAGAAATTTGCCTAAATCGGTCGGAAACGGAAAAATCAGCGTGTTCGTTTTGTCGTTTGATATATCGCTCATGGTTTGCAGATAGCGAAGCTGTATTCCCAAATCGTTCTGACTGAGTTTTTCCGCCGCCGCCAGAAGGTTTTTGCTCGCCTCGAGTTCCCCTTTGGCGTTGATGACTTTGGCCCGGCGTTCACGTTCGGCTTCCGCCTGCTTGGCTATCGCGCGGACCATGCTTTCATCCAGATCGATGTGCTTGATTTCGACATTGGATATCTTGATGCCCCAGGCATCGGTTTGTTTGTCGAGAATTTCCTGTATATCGTAATTGAGTTTCTCCCGTTCGGCCAGCATCTCGTCAAGTTCATGCCCGCCCAATACCGATCTAAGCGTCGTTTGTGCCAGCTGACTTGTCGCAACGAGATAGTCTTCGACTTGTATGATTGCTTTTTGAGGTTCCAAAACGCGAAAATAGACGACGGCATTGACATGGACGGAGACATTGTCGTGCGAAATCACGTCTTGCGTCGGCACGTCCAGAACGACGATCCGAAGATCGACTTTTACCATCTGTTGAATAAACGGGATCAGTATGATAAGCCCAGGCCCTTTGACACCGGTGAAACGTCCGAGCGTGAAAACGACGCCGCGCTCATATTCGCGCAGGATACGGATGGAAATCGGCAATATGGCTATGAGCAATGCCGCGGCATAGATAATAATGACTGGTATATCTAAAAACATGGTTACTCCTTTTGGGGTTTTACTTTCAAGATAAGGCCATGAAGCTCGATAACCTGAACTTTTTGACCGACGGTTAATTCACTATTGCTTTCGGCGTGCCATATCTCCCCATGGCAGAGTACATGATAACCTCCTTGGTCTGATTTCACGACTTCGGCATCGGCGCCGATCATCTCTTCGGCTCCCGTGACAACTTTAGCCGATCGCGAGCGCACATAAAGATTCGCTACCAGAATGAAGAATCCGAGGCTGAGTATGCTAAAAGCAATGACGAGAGGCAGGGAAACGCCGCTGCCTAACATATCTGCATCAAACAGCAGCAGCGATCCGAAGACGAAAGCGACAACGCCGCCTATCCCCAAAACACCGAATCCGGCAACAAAAACTTCGGCAACCATGAACGCGATGCCTAACAAGATCAGAAGTAATCCCGCATAGCTGAAGGGGAGCATATTGAGCGCAAAAAGAGCAATGACGCCTGCAATGGCACCGACGACGCCCGGGAAAACAGCACCGGGATTCATCATTTCGAAAAAAATGCCGTATATGGCGATGAGAAGCAACAGGTATGCGATATTCGGATCGGTTACCGTCGAGAGAAAGCGGATTTTCCAGTCAGCTTCAAAGGGTATGACCGTGCTTCCGGCAACGTGCAATTGCACCCGTTTTCCCAAGAGTATGACCGTACGGTCCTCAAGCTTTTCCAGAAGCGGTATTGCACCGTCGGCTATAAGATCGATTACCCCCAAACGCAAAGCATCCTGCGCGGAGAGGCTTTCAGCCGACTCAACCGCATTGACGGCCCATGTGGCATTGCGCTCATTCATCTGCGCGAGGCTGGTTATGTAGGCTGTGGCATCATTGATGGCTTTTTTCTCCGCCGTTGTTTCCGTGGCGTTTGATTCTTTTTCGGCAGAAGGGGGCATCAGGCTGATGGGGGTCGCCGCACCGAGATTGGTCCCAGGGGACATCGCCGCCACATGTGAAGCATACAGAAGGTAGGTTCCGGCACTGGCGGCACGCGCACCTCTGGGGGCAACGTGGGTAATGACGGGAATAGGGCTGTTGGTGATGGATTGAATCATGTCGCGCATCGACGACGACAAGCCGCCGGGCGTATCAAGTTCTATTAACAGTGCTTTCGCATGCCGTTTGCGCGCCTCTTTCAAAGCGTCCTGCAATAGCAGGGAATGCGCCGGCCCGATTGCCCCTTTTATCTCGACTTTTATAACGACAGACGATATTGCCGAAAGGGACGCAAACAGCAGGAGAATCAGAAGCAGCGCACGTTTCATTTTTGCAACCTGTATGACAAGATTTCAAATGATTCTATCGATGGCTATGAAACATGATAACTTATAAGTAAAATGAAAGTCAAGCACAAGATGCCCGCAAGGCACCTTCTAGCTCGATGGAGTATCGACGGCGGTAAAAAAAGTATTGCTTTTTGTGGTCGCACGCGGTATCGGCTGTGTCAATGCCGTTTCGTTTTTCTCTCCCGTACGGATACGTTCGACTTCCGAAACGGGGGTAATCCACATTTTGCCGGCACCGTGTCCCAGATCCTGTGTGTGGGAACGGATGCATTCCATCGCAATTTCTTTGTGTCGCTCGTCGGAGACGACGATAATGATCATAACTTTAGGATACAGATCGGGCGCATTGTTTTTCTCGGCGATGCCGAGTGATCCTTTCCCGATAACATCCATAACTGTAACCCCTTCGATCAAATTATCGAACAGCTCACGCAGAACATCGTTAAGACAGTGTTTGTTAAATACAGCGGTAATCTGGACCATGACGGCTCCCTTTTAAGTAATTGATATGTTCTATGCATATTGCGTTCTTGATAAGTGTAATGACAAAAATGTCGTAGGTACACAAGAATACCTCTTGCATGTCTTAGAACAATATCATTGCATTACAAGGAGCAGCTAATGGCACGAGACACCCTGATCGGCGGAGCGTTGTGGGAAGAGTATTCATCTGAAGTACAGCGGCGGATGAATGATCCGATAAATATGGGAGAAATAACCCAGGAAGAGGCCGATTCTGCAGAAAAACAACTCATTATCGCCGATTTCGGTGCGGAGAGTTGCGGAGATGCGGTGCGACTGTACTGGATGATCGATCCCAAAAACGATGTGATCGTCAAAAGCCGTTTCAAAAGTTTCGGCTGCGGTACGGCGATCGCCAGCTCGGACATGATGGCCGAACTGTGCATGGAAAAAACAGTCGACGAAGCACTCAAAATCACCAATATCGACGTTGAAAAAGCGCTCCGTGACGATCCGAACATTCCTGCCGTTCCGGGGCAGAAAATGCACTGTTCGGTCATGGCCTACGATGTGATCAAAAAAGCGGCATCTATCTACAAAGGGGTGGATATGAGCGAATTCGAGACGGAATTCATCGTATGCGAATGCGCCCGCGTCAGCCTTGACACCCTTAAAGAGGTAATCCGCCTCAATAAACTGGGTTCCATCGAGCAAATTGTCGACTACACCAAAGCAGGCGGTTTCTGTAAATCGTGTATCAAGCCCGGCGGACATGAGAAGAAAGATCTTTATCTCGTCGATCTGCTTGCCGAAGTCCAAGAAGAGCTGGCTAAAGAGGCGATCAGCAAAAAAATAAAAGAGGCCAAAGGGGACGGGAATTTCAATGCGATGAGTCTTGTGCAAAAACTCCGAAGCATCGAATCGATTCTGGAGGAATACATCCGTCCTACCCTCAAAGCCGATCACGGCGACGTCGAAGTCGTCGATCTCAAAGAGGTTGACGGAGAGCATGAACTGTACATCCAGTACAAAGGGGAATGCATGAGCTGCTCGATGAACACGACGACGACGTTGGCTGGGATGCAGGACATGCTTAATTTCAAACTCAAAACCAATTTGCGCGTCATGGTGATCTGATGAAATTGGCAACGAAAGAGGGGACATTCCGGTATCTCAAAAAATTCGGCAACTATTCCAAAGATTTTTACCGTTTTAACGGAGAACTGTTCTTTCCTTCGCTGGGATTGGGAACGTACAAACCCGAACCCTACAAAGAAGATAACTACATCATCAACTTCTCTGAAGCGATCCAAACGGCTCTTCGAAACGGAATCAATCTGATCGATACGGCGATCAATTACCGCTACCAGATGAGCGAGCGCGAGATTGCCGAAGCCATTATGCCGATGCTTGAAAACGGCGAAATCAAACGCGATGAAGTTATCATCGCTTCCAAAGGCGGCTTCATACCTCTTGATTTCCCGTTTCCGGACAATCCCTACGGCTGGATTGAGGAAATAGTTGTAAAAGGGGGATTGGCCGCCAAAGAGGAAATTGTGATCGATCAGCATTGCATGTCGAAAAAATTTCTGCGCTGGAGTTTTGAACAGTCGCTGAAGAACATCGGAATCGATGCGCTCGACATCTATTATCTGCACAATCCCGAAACACAGCTCGGGTATGTCGATCAAGAGACGTTCTACGCTCAGATTGAAGCGGCTTTCGAGCTGTTCGAGGAGCTTCGCCGTGAAGGAAAGCTCGGCTCGTACGGCATTGCATCATGGAACGGATTTCTGTATGAAGAAGATCATACCGAATACATCTCCTTGGCAAAAGTCATGGAGATCGCAACGCGCGTCGGAGGCAAGCATCACGGGTTCAAATACATCCAAAGTCCGTTTAATCTCGCAAAACCGCATGCCTACGGTTATGCCAACCAGCGGTGCGAAGACGGTATGTATTATCCTCTGATGTATGCGTGTGCACGGTACGGCTTGAGCATGCTCGGGTCCTCTCCGCTGCTCCAGAAAAATCTTTTTAAACGGGCGTTTTCATCGGTCGTCGGAGCACATATGAACACATCGGAGTTGACCGATATTGCGACTGCACTGCAATTTGCCCGTAGTGCCGGGGCGATCAGTGCCATATTCGGCGCAGTTGAGCCGCAGCATGTTCAAGACAATGCATTGCTCGCGTATCTGCCGAGTGCATCGGAAGAATCGATGCGCTCGCTTATGAGGGATTCGTATGCTGTATGATGTCGTTGTTGTCGGAAGCGGCATATCCGGGCTTTATGCGGCGCTGTATGCTAGACGCGCGGGGCTGAGCGTTGCGCTGATTTGCAAAAGCAACCCCTTGCGTTCAAACTCTGCCGTAGCATCTGGCGGGATCAATGCCGTCCTTAAAACCACGCATCGCGACTCGTGCCGCGAACATATCGGTGATACGATGAACGGCGCGGGTGAATTGGCCCGATTTTCATCGGTCAGCGCGATGGTGACAGGTGCTGAAGAAATCATACGGGAGCTTCAATCAATGGGCGTCGCATTCGATTGCCGAAATGACGGAGAGATCGCCCAGCGCCCATTCGGCGGAACAAAATCCTCGCGTACCTGTTACATTGCCGATAAAACCGGGGCCGCGATCACGCAAACGCTGCTCGTACAATGCCGTAAAGAAGGGGTGAAGATTTTCCAAAATCACGTAATGCTCTCCATTGCGACATTTAAAGAACAGCTCTCCGGCATCACGATTCTCCGTCGTAAAGATTCTCAGGTGATAGCATTTGCATGCAAGTCCCTGATTTTGGCCGGAGGAGGATATGCGGGAATATACCGCGGCCACTCGACCAATTCGCAAGAATCAAGCGGAGATATGCTGGCCATCGCCTTGCGCAGCAAAATGAGGCTGGTGAATATGGAGTTTGTCCAGTTTCATCCGACGACACTAGCAGGCAGCGGCACATTGATCAGCGAAGCTTCTCGCGGCGAAGGAGCTTACATCGTCGATGAAACGGGGACGAGATTTACCGATGAACTGGCTACTCGGGACAAGCTCGCTCGTGCCATCATGCGCCATCAGGCAGAAGGGCACAGTGTTTATCTTGATTTCCGCCATCTTGGCGAAGAACTTATCGAGAAAAAACTTCCGTCCGCCCGGAAACATGCCCTCAACGGAGCGGGTGTAGATATACTCAGCGAATTGCTCCCGATCACGCCGGCCGCTCACTACACGATGGGGGGCATTTGGAGCCGTAGCGATACGTCTACCGACATCCCGAACCTCTTCGTATGCGGAGAATGTGCCTACAGCGGAGTACACGGTGCCAATCGGCTGGGGGGAAACAGCCTCCTGGAAGCAGCCTATTTCGGGCGGGTCGCAGGAATCGAAGCCTCACGTGCCGCCAAGAAAAGTGAATTTCACCCGATTGATTACGCGCTTGTCGACAAAGAGGCACGTTACATCGAGATGATACTTGAGGGGGAAAATCGCTTCAACATCAACACGATGCGGCGCAATCTTGGAAATAACCTCTACAACAATGCGGGGATATATCGCACGCATGATTCGCTGGCCGATGCGCTTGAATACGTCCACTATCTGATGACGATGTCCTCGGGACTGTGTTGTATCAACAAAGAACGCAGCGATAATGTCGAGCTTCTCTCTATTATCGAATTTCGAAATTCCCTGACCGTTGCCGAAGCAATGCTCATGTGTGCCCTGGCGAGAGAGGAAAGCAGGGGGAGTCATTACCGTGAGGATTTCCCGCACAGCGATAACAAAGACTATCAAGCCAATACGATCGTCAAGCGGCTGGCTGGGACTTTTTTACGCATCACGTTCGAAGGGAATCTATCTTCGGACTGGTGGCACCGTATACGGCGTTTTTTCCATGCACAATAAATGCATTGAAAAAGAATGTGCGTCTTCCATAAGACGTCTAATATTATAGAATATAAGGATACGATGTGGCAAAAGTGATGTTACGCTATGACTCTAAAGGAGCAATTTCGTTTTATGTAGCCAAGAAAGACATGGAAGAGACGATACTCAAATCAGAGTTCGACAGTGATGAACGATGGGGTGGAGAAGTTGAACTGAGCAACGGAGAAGTATGGTATATCGATCCGTGTGTTAAAAAATTTCCGGCAGAAGTGGTTGCCAAACGCATCAGCGAATAGGGAACATCCGTATCTTTTTCTCTTGGATTTTTGACAGATTGACAAATAAGCACGCTTGATTTATGAATCTCTGCTATAATGACAACAATTAACCAATAATAACCTAAAATATTACTCTGGGTGTTATGGTATTTTAACCGTTGAAAGAGATTGCATGAATCCAGAAATGTCGGTCATTACCCCTTCAACACATCTCGGTGATCTTTTTGATGCCGCACACAGATGCAAAACCTTTGAAGGCGATACCATTGTCCAGCATGTATTGGAATTCTTTTCATTCAATAATGCCGATGCCGTCATTATTACGCAACAATCTTCGAATGTCGGTATTTTGACCGTCAAAGATTTGGTGCGTATCGTACACAATTGCGACAATCTCGGCCTTCCAATCCGCGAATTCATGAGTTCGCCCCTCGAAACATTTGAATCAGAGACGGCTGTTTCGGACGTAATTGAGGCTATGGATGACATTCCGTTCGACAAAATCGTAGCGGCGGACGGAAAGAATGTCGTCGGCATTATCGACAAACGCCATCTTATGGCTTTGTGTTACAGACAAATCACCCCTATCGTCAAGCAAGACTACGGCATGATCCATTCTCTTATGGGGCTGGTCGGAGAAGGTGAAAAAGGGCTTTTGAAATTAGCGACCACCGATACCCTGACCGGAATTGGAAACCGTCGTCTATTTGAAGAGATATTTCAATCCTATCAGAAAAACGCCGATAACCGCGATTATTCGCTCTATCTTCTTTTGTTTGATGTTGACAATTTCAAAAGCATCAATGACACGTTCGGCCACAATGTCGGCGATTCAGTTCTGAAGCAATTGACCGATCTGGTTGCTTCCTCTATCCGTAAAACAGACACTTTTGTCCGATGGGGAGGAGAAGAGTTTGCTATTTTGCAGCGCTATTCCGATCCGATGGCCGTCATGAAAGTCGCCGATCAGATCCGTAAAAAAATTGACGAATGCAGTTTCGAAACAATCGTTCATGTTACCTGCAGTTTCGGATTGACTTCGGTACAACCCGCAGAAGCACTGGAAAGTGTCTTCGAAAGAGCCGACAAAGCGCTGTACCGTGCAAAATCGGACGGTAAGAACTGCATTCGAATTCAAATGGAATAAATCCCGAAATCAGATCTCGATGCCGTATTGTTTGATCTTGTAGCCGATCTGGCGTGCCGTCATTCCCAGAGAACGTGCCGCTTTTGTCTGAATCCCGTGCGAATCCATAAGCGCTTGAATGATTGATTCGCGTTCAAGTTCCTGAAGAGTCTTTTTGGTTATCGGGCCGTTTGCCAGTTCTTTCGGAGCTGGCTGAGTCGATGAGGGCGCCATGGGCATAGCATGATCATCGCTTTGCATGTACAGTTTTTGATAGTTAAACGGCAGAACGTGACTGAGCATCTCCGGCTGAATTTCGCCGTCAGGACAGATCAGGACGATCCGCTCCATTGTGTTTTGCAGTTCCCGAATATTGCCAGGCCATGGGTAATCAAGCAGCAGTTCCATTGCCGCTTTCGTAAAATGCATCATTTTGCGGTGTTCTTTCATAAATCGGTGAAGATAATGCTCGATTAAGAGTTTCACGTCTTCATACCGCTCCCGCAACGGCGGCAGGTTAATCGGAATAACGTTCAGGCGGTAAAACAGGTCTTCGCGAAACTCTCCCTTGCGTACCATCTCTTCAAGATTTCGGTTCGTTGCGGCAACGAGCCGGACATTGGTTTTGATCGTTTTGGTACCGCCGACCCGCTCAAATTCCTGCTCCTGTAAAATGCGCAGAAGTTTGACCTGCAACGAGGGTGTGATATCGCCGATTTCATCCAGAAACAGCGTCCCTCCATCGGCTAGTTCAAAGCGTCCCTTGCGCATCTCCCGCGCATCGGTAAACGCCCCTTTTTCGTGACCGAAAAGTTCGCTTTCCAGAAGCGTCTCACTGATAGCCGCACAGTTGAGTTTGATGAACGGGCCGTTTTGGCGGCGGCTCAGATTGTGGATGGCGGTGGCGATAAGTTCTTTCCCGGTTCCCGTTTCCCCGCGGATCAGTATCGTCGCATCGGTTGGCGCGACGGTATTAATCATCGAAAACACCTGTTGCATCCGCGTGGAACGTCCGACAATGTTTTCAAATTTGTAGTCTTTTTGCATCTCTTCTTTGTAATACGTCTTGAGTTCGCTCAAGGACTCTTTTTCCTGTGTAATCGTCTGCTGAACTTTGAGTGCACCCACAAACAACGAGCCGACAATGGTGAGCATACGGACGATTTCATCAAAATTCAACGGACTGCTTTTACCGATATTGGCTGAGATGACACCGATTACCTCTTCATCCTGAAGCAGCGGTACGGCAACATATGAGACCATCTGCGTCGAAATATTCCCCATCTTGTTTAGATAATTGATGTTGTTGTGGATATTCTCGATGACGATCGGCTCGCGGCTTTTGGCTGCCAGACCCGTAGCGCCTTCGCCAAAGCGGTAGATTGCCATCTTTTTCTGATACGGCTCCAGATCGATCGATATCAACAGCTCCAGTTCATCCGCATCTTCTTTTTTGCGGAAAAGGGCACATCTCTCCAGATATCCATGCTGCTTCAGGCGACGCATCGCCTTCTCTACGCTCTCATGGATATCGGTTGTGCTGGTCAGCATCACGGCCACTTCATATAACAGATTGATTTCTTTATACGCAAAGGTGAGCGAGCAGGTCTGGCACTCTTCACGGCTTGGAATGTTGGCTTCAAAGGTCATCATTTTGCAGTCTTTTGTCTAAGTTATGGACTAATTGTAGTACAAAACAGTGCAATGAACCGGGATTCATGTGGATAAAAAATAGGCAGTTTTTAGAACTTATTTTGCACTATCGTGACAAAGCCCTACAAGGAGTAACAATGCAGATCACCGTACACGGAACACCGACCCCGCTAGAGGGAAAAGAGATGGGCATCTGGCGAGAAGCGCCGGCGGCACGCGTAACGCAAATCGACGGAAACCAGAATGTCATTGGAATGATTGCCCCGACCGCGCAGCTTCTTATCGCCATCCCTTCGCTCAAAACCGAAGTATGCTCACTCGGAGCCAAAAAATTCAATGATCTCATCAAGCAGTTCAAAAAGCTCAAAACGGTCATGATCACTACGGATGATGTGGAATTTGTCCGGGATTTCGTAACGCGCGAGGGGATCGACGGCGCCGATGTTGTCATCGATACGAACCGGGATTTCGCCAAAAAATACGGTCTGCTTATCAGCGACGGAAAACTCAAAGACCGTCTGGCACGAGCGGTATTCGTCATCGATCAGGAGGGACTCATCAGCTACAAAGAGGTCGTTGCCGAAATCACCGATGAAGTGGATTACGATAAATGCATCGAAGCGGTCGATAAAGCCGCAAATTTCAAGAAAAAAGGGCATGAGCACGAAAACTGGATGGGCGTCTGACGTTCGCATGCGTCACGCAACGCTCCTCACGCCGCAATCAGTCGCCCGAAAAACGACTTTTTTGGAATGGAGGACTCAGCCCTCACTCTTCAAACGTTATCCCGATTTTTGCTACCGTATTGCGATCGAGGGCAATTTACCGCTTTTTTGGCTTGGACGGGTACGGTGTATTACCGACCGGCATACGGTGTCTGGCAAGCCGTATTATCGTCTTAACGTCCCCTCGGCCGGAAATCTTCATCCCTTGGAAATGTATCTGCAGATTCGTAACGTATCAGGGTTTCTCGACGGTATTTACCATTGGGATGCAGCGTCCGCTTCCATCGTTCTCATCCGCGAGATAGAACGTGATGGAATCGAGCCGTATATCGGCATCGACCGCCGCTTTAACGGATGCGTCGTTATGTTTTCCGTGGTCCCGTTTCGTTCGGCATGGAAATACGCTCTAAGAGCATGGCGCTATGTCTATCTGGACCTTGGGCATCAAATTGCGGCTTTGCAGTACGTCGTGAACTATTTCGGATTGCCGACGACAAAATTGTCCGATATGGACATTTTGGGTCTTAACCGAATTATGGGGATGGGCGAGGGTGAATTCATTGCATCCGTCTTTGCTGTCGGAGTGCCGTCATCCAGACCTGCCGTCGCTTTGGAATCAGCATTGATGACGGTCGCGCCGTGCGACTATCTGTACCGTGATTCAAAGCTGACAGAAGCGGTTGCGCACGAAGGCGCCTATACCGATTATCCGCTTGTCATTCGGCCGATCTGGGATGAAAATGTAAATCTAACGCGGCGGAGTGCACGTGATTTTTCCCCTCAGACAATGAAAGCTGAAGCAATCAGGGAAATATTACAACTGTCGTACAGTGAGTCGCTTGACGTCCTTCATATCGTCGTACATCCCATGCATACAGGCATTTATCGGAACGGGATGAAGATTCAAAACGGCAATTTCTCGGCTGATGCCGTTCATCTTCTTTTGGAACAGCGTTTTATTTCAAACGCGAGTGTGGTATCATTGATTTTTTCTGTTCGTTTCGATTCACACTCTCACATTGAAGCGGGTATATATGCTCACGGACTGTACCTCTTAGCCGAACACAACGGCATAGGGTGCAGCGGCATCGGTGCATTTTACGATGAGGAAGCGTTACGCTGGTCCAACATGCCGTTGCTGTATGCGGTGGCGATAGGGGGAAAATATGATAATCGGAGTTCCAAAAGAGATTAAAGCCGACGAGTTTCGCGTAGGTATGACCCCTGCGGGTGTACGTGAGGCAGTGCACTCCGGCCATACCGTACTCATCGAAAAAAGTGCGGGTATCGGCAGCGGATTTGAAGACGAAGCCTACGGAATGGCCGGAGCGGAGATCATAGACGACGTGAATTATCTATGGGAAAAAGCGGAAATGATCGTCAAGGTGAAAGAACCCATCGAACCCGAATACCCACGCCTGCGTGAGGGACATATTCTTTTTACCTATCTGCATCTTGCCGCAGATAAATGCCTCACCGAGATACTCCGTGATCGAAACGTGAGCGCATTCGCGTACGAGACATTGCGGGTCGGCCGGCGTTTGCCGTTGCTCGAACCGATGAGCGAAATTGCCGGACGGATGGCGACTCTGTTCGGGTCTGTCCATCTCGGGCGCTATTACGGCGGAAGCGGACGGCTTATGGGCGGCGCTGTCGGTACGGAACCGGGGCACGTTGTCGTTTTGGGTGCGGGGGTTGCCGGCAAAGCAGCTGCCGATGCCGCAGCAGGGCTTGGAGCCGAAGTATCGCTGTTTGATATCAATACCGAACGACTCGGGTATCTGCGCGACGTCATGAACCCGCGGGTAACTTTTCATTACTCGTCGCATGAGTCAATATTAAATAGTATCAAGAGTGCTGATCTCATTATCGGAACCGTTTTAATCCCCGGAGCCAAGGCCCCGAAACTCATCACCCGCGAAATGCTCTCTCTCCTTAAAAAAGGTTCTGTCCTGGTCGATGTTTCGATCGATCAGGGAGGATGCTTCGAAACATCCCGTCCCACAACCCATTCAAATCCCACGTTTGACGTAGATGGTATCGTCCATTACTGCGTTGCCAACATGCCGGGTATGTATCCGCGCACATCGACAATCGCCCTTACCAACGCGACGTTGCCCTATCTTCTGCGTATCGCGCACACGCCGCTAAACCGCTTGCTCAGAGACGAAACCCTCGGAACAGCTCTGAACGTATTCGGCGGTTATATTATGAACCGAGCCGTCGCGGAAGCTCACGGAATGGAATGCAAAGCACTGCTCTGAACGAAATCGACCAAGCCGACTCGATCCTTAGTTTTCTTCGCCTCTTCGTCAGACGGACGCGTCTGCGGGTCAATTAACCCGCGTACAGAAATTGCATTCTATCGGCAAACCTTTTGGGAGGGATGCCATGAGCGAACACGATGCAATGCGTCACGAAATCGAAACCTATCTGAAAAAATACGCCGTCGACGATGAAGCAAGGTATGTCGTTGCCCCGCTGATCGCCCGTAAATCCCTGGAAATGAACCATCTTTATCAGGATTTGGGCTTTAAAAACCGTATTCAAATGGGTGCGTATATGGCCAAACATTTTCCTCCGCTTGCCGAGCTTAAACCCAAAGATAAGCTCTGGAAAAAGTTTCTTTACGATGCAATCGGAAAAGTGGCTCCGGCGTGCGCGTCGTGCAACGACCATGAACACTGCTTTTCCTGCCTTATTTCGGAGGCAAGCGCATGATGAACGCAACCAAGCTGCGGGTCATGCAAGCGATTTTTTCACTTAGCGACGAGACCGAATACAATATCTATGAAGCCGATGACATTGCCGAATACGCCCGCATGGATGCGGATCAGGTACGCACGATCGTATCCGAGCTTTACGACGAAGGGTATTTGGGAGAGTGCATGAGCATCGGTGATGACGGTTACGAGACTTTTTATCTCAACAAAAAAGGGCGCGCCCTGATCGGAATGGAATAAAATGGTCAAAAAAAGCTGTCTTAGCCGGGCGGATCGTTGAGCGATCAGGGCGTCTCGGACAAGGCTTTTTTCCGGTAAACCTCAAGCCCCCCTTGAAGCCACAGAGAGATCGTCAGATTAAACAATTCGCTTTCCAGCGCGGCCGCATTCGATTTTGCGCCGGCCAGATCGGCAATCGACCGGCTCAGTTCGTCAGCACTGGCAAGCTGATTGTCAAAACGTCCGCGTGTCAGATTCGCATATTCCTCGGCAGCTTTAATTTGCATCTGCGCGCTCAAGAGTTTGCTGCGGGTGCCCTCGATTTGTAACTGCGTGTTACGTATTTCAAGCGCGATTTGACGTTTATAATCTTCTACTGCGGCGACAGCGGCCATTTCGGCCG
Source organism: Sulfuricurvum sp. MLSB (assembly GCF_000747095.1). GTDB lineage: Bacteria > Campylobacterota > Campylobacteria > Campylobacterales > Sulfurimonadaceae > Sulfuricurvum. The sequence continues at coordinate 1,177 of NZ_JQGL01000013.1, read as the reverse complement.
CTTTGGACGATTCCAGAGTGTGCCGGTCGCTCATGCCGCTAAAAATATTCCACGAGGCGATCGCTCCGGCATAACTTTGATCCGCATTGGCGTATCCGTCTCCGTTGAGTTCGAAGGTATCTCCCTGCCGCTTTAGGGAAGCCACAAATGCGATGTTCGGATACCAACGGCTTTGTGCAAGCGTACTGTCGCTGCGTGCTATCCCTACCATTTTTTCCAGACTCAGCAGATCTTCGCGTTCCGTAAGTGCCGTCTGTTCGATCTGCCCTTGCACCGGGATAAAAAGGTCCTTTGAGGGGAGGGCGACTTCGTCCACTGGCATATCCGCCAAATAAGAGAGGCGATTCAGCAGCCGTCGTTGTGCATTGCGGCTTTCGGTAAGCTGCGCATCGATCTCATAGCCTTTGGCTTCGATCGCGTACAAGGCTGAAGGGGCAAGCATGCCGTTTCGATGAAGCCCTTGGGCTTTTTTGTACGACTCTTCGATGGCTTTTTTCGCTTCCTCCTGAGCCGCGATCACACTGTCGAAAGCGGCGGCACCGGCATAAAGAACGGTCGCATTCAAATACAGGTTGCGTTTCAGATCAGCCACATGAAGCGCCGCTTTTTCGTGATTGAGTTTAGCCTTTTCGGCCGAAGCGGTAATAGCAAAGCCGCTAAAAAAAGGATAGGTCAGCGACAATTCTCCCGACACTTTGTTTCTGCTTCCGGTCTGCATCGGCGATGATGCGAACATGACGGTAGGCGTCCGGTTGAGCTTCACGGCGCTCAGTTGCGCATCCACGGACGGCAAATGTTTTCCTTCGGCGGCACGGTAACTTTCCAAAGCCGCCTTCTCCAGTTGTTCGGCACTTTGGACGGCAAGCGATTTGTCGATGCGCGCGATCACTTCCGGATAGCTTTGCGCCCAGATAACAGTTGGTAGAATGAAAGGAAGCAGCCGCTTCATGCAATCTCCTTTTCCATGCCACAATATAATCACGCTCCGATTAATTGATACTGAATTAAGGAAGAACGCTATAAGATGATCCAAATCAAGAGACAATGGAAACCCTATGATTCCGATCCTCAAAAAATACTGGCTCGGCGCGCTCATCGCATTTTTATTCATTGCCGCCGCATTGTTAATCTATGTAAAACTTCATCCTCCGATGTTGCCCGATAATCTGATACAGGG
>NZ_JQGL01000012.1 GCF_000747095.1 Sulfuricurvum sp. MLSB | reverse complement strand
ACGGCGCATCACTCAGAGCGCTCTCATATCTGAGCGCTTCTTCCAGCGTGCTTTTCGACGGGCTTTTATAAATGATGCCGATCGGAAAAGGATGGCTTTCCAGCGATTTTTCAAATGCCTTTACTTTGTCGGTCGGGTCATACGTAGTGGGCAACTCGTAAATATTTTCTTTGAACCATTTGAACGTATTGGTTTTGTTGAAGGTGACGCACGGCTGGAAAATATCGATCAAAACATACCCTTTGTGTGCGAGGGCAATTTTGAGCATCGCTTTACAGTGTTCTTTGTTCCCCGAAAACGTTCGGATAACCAGCGATGCATCAAGCGAAATCGCCGTCGCTATCGGATTAAAAGGCTCCGTATGAACTCCTTCAACCTGTACGGGGGTTTTAAATCCCCGTGCGGAAGTGGGAGACGCCTGCCCTTTGGTCAGACCGTAAACCATGTTGTTATGTACGACATTGACGATCCCGGCATTTCTGCGGATTGCCGCCATGAAGTGGTTTCCCCCTTCGCCGTACATGTCGCCATCTCCCCCTTCGGCAATGACCGTTAAAGAGGGGTTGGCTACTTTCAATCCCTGCGCAACGCTCAAAGCTCGGCCGTGGAGGCCGTTGAACATATTGACGCTCATGTATTGGGGCGTTTTGGCGGCTTGCCCTATTCCCGAAACAACAACGGTGCCAAGCGGATCGAGTCCGGCCTCCTCCAATGCCTCTTTTAAAAGCAGCAAGATGGAAAAATTTCCGCATCCGGGACACCATGCGTTATCCTCTACGATTCTGTCAAAGCGTGTACTCATCGTATCTCCTTTAGCAATGCCGCGAGCTTTTCCGCCAACTCGTCTACAAAAAACGGAAGACCGTCGTGTTTGAGTATCTGATCGTGTACGGCGACTCCGTTAAGACGTAGCAACTTGGCGAACTGCCCCGTCGCGTTATTTTCGACGACAATGATATGTTCGGCCTTGTGCAGCGGTGCCAGCTGAGAGGCGCACAGCGGATGAATCCATGAGAAATGAACACTTGCTACCCTCTCATCCCTCAGCCTTTTGACCGATTCACAGATGATATGTTTCGTGCTTCCCCATCCAACAACGGCTATGTTGCCTTCGCCGTCGATTTCGGGGGCAAGCGCTTCGGAGCGGATCGATTCGGCTTTCCGCAGCCTTTTGCCGTGTTGCTCGTTGCGCACGTGCATACTCTCGGTAATCAGCCCTTCTTCGGTATGTTCGTCCGAATCGACCAGCACCAGCCCCTCGCCGTATCCGGGAATCCCTCTGGGACTGACCCCCTCTTTAGTGACACGATAGCGTTTATAGTCCGCTTCCGTACGTACGATATGACGAAACGGTTGTTTCCCGTCGATGTGAAATCGCCCGATGCTAAAAACAGTGTCCGCAAGATACTGATCGCTCATCACGATCACAGGAACCTGATATTTGTCGGCAAGGTCAAACGCTTCGCGGACAAGGTCGAAACACTCTTTCGGATCGCCCGGCGCCAGAATGATCCGGGGAAACTCCCCGTGGCCCGAATACAGCGCCAGCTCCAGATCCCCCTGCTCCGTACGCGTCGGAAGGCCGGTAGCGGGTCCGGGCCGCTGGGCCAGATAAACGACCATCGGCGTTTCGCTCATTCCCGAGAGGCTTATCCCCTCGCCCATAAGAGCGAACCCGCCGCCGCTTGTCGTCGTCATTGCCGCTCCACCGCCGTACCACGCTCCCATTCCCATTTGAAATGCCGCGATCTCGTCTTCAGCCTGCTCGACGCAGATCCCGAATCTCCGGCTGTATTTAGCCAAAAAAGTCAGCACCCCCGTCGAAGGGCTCATCGGATAACTGCTGATAAAATTACACCCCCCCGCAATCGCTCCGAATCCGATCCCTTCCGTGCCGCTCAAAAAAAAGTCGGCGGCGGCTCTCGAAGAAGGATGAGGCTCTATGCAGTATCGGCAGTTCCCGCTCTTGTGCGCCAGTTTGGCTCCGACGGTCAGCGCCTGAAGATTCCAGTCCCGCAATTGGTCGCTATACGATTCGGTTACGATCTCCCTCAGTA
>NZ_JQGL01000011.1 GCF_000747095.1 Sulfuricurvum sp. MLSB | reverse complement strand
GCCCCCCCTCTTTGGAAACAGTCCCTGCCAAGCGGTCCCAGCTGATACCGACACCCATTCCTCCCTGCACGATAGGGACGGGAATCGTATATTTCCCGATTTGAAGTGGCTGAAAACTCATTGGGTAACCTTTAATCGCGCAAACTTACGTTTTCCAACCTGCAGTACGTATTCGCCTGCCTCCAGTTGCAATTGTTCGTCGCTTAGTTTGTTTTGATCGATTTTAACAGAGCCTTGCTTAATCTCCCGTCGGGATTGGGAAGTAGATGGGCTAAGTCCGCAATCCACAAGCGCCTTGGCAACCCAGATCGGCCCTGTGAGTGAAAATTCGTCCATTTCGCTCGGCATTTCGCTTTGCGCGTGTACTCTCTCGAATTCTTCCCGGGCGGCTTCTGCCGATTCGTGCGAATGAAAACGGGCCGTAATTTCAACGGCAAGAGCTTCTTTTACTTTTTTCGGATGCAGCGAGCCGTTTTCGACCCCCGTTTTGAGCTCATCGATCTCGTTCAGCGATTTGGCGCTAAGCAGCTCGTAATAACGCCACATCAGAGCATCGCTGATGCTGAGGATTTTGCCGTACATATCGTTCGGCGCATCGGCTACAGCGATGTAGTTGCCGAGACTTTTCGACATTTTCTGCACCCCGTCCAACCCTTCGAGAATCGGCATCATCAGGACGGCTTGTTCTTTGCCGGTTTCGTACACCCGTTGAAGGTGTCGCCCCATCAAAAGATTGAACTTCTGATCGGTCCCTCCGATTTCGATGTCGCTTTGCAGATGAACACTGTCGTATCCTTGCAGCAGCGGGTACAAAAATTCGCTGATCGAGATCGCGATTCCGGCTTTGTGCCGTTTGTCAAAATCGTCGCGTTCCAGCATCCGTGCGACGTTGAACGTCGTGGTGAGTTCCAAGATACCCGCAGACCCGAGCGCGTTAAGCCAGTCGGCATTGAACACGACCGTCGTTTTTTCGGGATCAAGGATTTTGAACACCTGATCCTTGTAGCTTTGGGCATTCTCCTGAACCTGTGCGGGGAGAAGTTTTTTGCGCGTCTCGCTTTTACCCGTCGGATCACCGATCTGTGCGGTAAAATCGCCGATCAGAAACTGAATGCGCCCGCCGTATTTTTGGAATACGGAGAGTTTTTGCAGCAGAACCGTATGCCCCAGATGCAGATCGGGAGCGGTGGGATCGAATCCCGCTTTGACGGTGTACGTCTCCCCTTTTTCAAAATAGTTTTTCAGCAGGGTTTCAAGACGCGCTTCGTCAATGATTTCGGCCGTGCCGCGTCTTATTTCTCGTAATGCTTCGTTGATCATAGTTTATCCTTGGCTTCGGTACGCGTCGTCGGTCCGAAAAAATTGTATGATTTTCCCTTTTTTCTCTAACTTGGAGCGGAGCCGATTAAGATCGGACTCCAGGGTTTGAAACTCCATTTCACAGTACTGGGTGTGCTCGGATTTCTCTTTGCCCAGCTCGATCGAGTTGATATCGGCTCCCATTTTGGCCATGTAGGTCAGAAGATCCGCCAACGAACCCTGCGCGCTTTGCATACTGATGATGAGATGGTAGCGGAAATAGTGCTGTTGTTTCCACCGCACGAATACCATCGGTTCATGCCGTTCCATCATCGATCCGGCGTGTTTGCACATTTTATGATGGACGTGCGCTTTACCGTCTTGCAAAAAAGCGACGATTTCGTCTCCCGTTTTAGGGTGGCAGCAGTAATCAAACACGACGTCGCTCACGCTGCGGTTGGCATATACTTCCAACGCGGGGAACTCATAGAGTTTCGGTTTGACCCGATGACGCGACCAGAAACTGATCCGGCTCGTCTCCCGCATCTCGCCTGAAAAGCGGTTGACCGTCTCTTTGAGCAGATCAAGCTCTCTTGGAATACGATGGCGCTGCTCGTCCAGATGCGTCTGGGCAAACAGCTCTTCGGTCCGCTCCCGAGGGAGGCTGAAAATCGTCATTACGATATTGATGCCGCTTTCGGAGTCGATCGCACGGATGCGCTGATTGCAGTTGGCCCGCATGCTCGCTTTGGCCCGAGAAGTTTTCACGGCGTCGATCCAGCTGCATCGGAGTATTTTCTTTGCGGCGGTCGTGATCTTGACGATATCGCCGTTGTGCAGTTCACTCAGGAGGCTTGCCTTTTCCTTATTGATCAGACACCCCTCGGCACTGTCTCCTATTTCGGTATGAACCGCATACGCATAATCAAGCGCCACCGCTCCGCGCGGCAGAGTAAAAGGCTTTCCTTTCGGAGAAAAAACGCTGATGTCTTCGCTGTAGAGGTCGTTTTTGATCAGTTCGTAAAACGCTTCGACCGATTCGTTTTGATACTGAAGGTTGTGGAGCCATTCGAGATTAATGGGATTATTCCCGCCGTTTTTGTATTTCCAGTGAGCCGCAACGCCAAGTTCAGCCGTTTTGTGCATCTCGTAGGTGCGGATTTGGACCTCGAAGATGGCGCTTTCATGGAAAACGGTCGTATGAAGCGTCTGATAGCCGTTTTCCTTGGGAATCGAAATATAGTCTTTGAACCGCGAGCTTAAAGGCTGAAAGTTCAAATGAACCAGTCCGAACACACGATAGCAGTCCAACGGTTTTTTCACAAGGATCCGTATCGCCAGCAGATCAAGAATCTCGTCGATGCTGATTCCCTTGCGCTGCATTTTCAAATAAATGGAGTAATCGTGCTTGACGCGGCTAAGAATCTGAAAATCCTCCTCGTTGAACCCGTTTTCAAGCATCATTTTCGTCAGTTTCTCGCAAAAAACGTTCAGCCGCGAGTTGATGGAGCGGTAGTTCTCTTCCAGATAAAGATCAATCGCCTCTTTTTCGTCCTGAAACAGGTACTGAAAACTCAAATCCTCCAACTGGTTTTTAAGAAACGATATCCCCAGCCGGTTGGCAATCGGGCCGTAAACGACAAGCGTCTCTTCGGCGATGCGGTGCTGCTTGGCGGGAGAAAGGGCCCCGAGGGTGAGCATGTTGTGCAAACGGTCGCAGAGTTTGACGACCAAAACACGGACATCGTCAATCGATGCGATCAGCATTTTCCGAAACGAAAGCGCCGACACGACAAGCTTCTCGTCCGAATTCGACGGGATCAGTTGCGCATCGCGGATCGTGTCGATTTTTGTAAGCCCCTCGACAAGGTGGGCAACGTCTTCCCCGTAATCGCGTGCGACATCTTCGCTCGTAATATGGGTGTCTTCAACAACGTCGTGCAGCAGTGCGGCGATCACCATCGCTTCATCGCCCGTGATGGAGGCGACGATCGAAGCGACCAGAACGGGGTGAATAATATACGGCTCGCCGCTTTTGCGGAATTGATCTTTGTGCGCTTCACGGGAGAAATCAAGTGCAGCGATGATACGTTTGGTGGGGGGAATAAGTGAATAGAGGTGCTCTACGGCACCGTCTACATCATTGATTCGGGTAATGGTCTCGATATCGATTGCGTTCAATGATGGAGCTTTACCGTAAAATTAGTCTCTGTCTACAAAACCTTTGACAGTGATCAGCCCTTCGGCTATCTCCATCAAAGCGATGTCAGCGGCTTTGGCTTTTTTCACGTCGACATTCAGTTTTGACACGGCACCGTTTTGAAGTTCTTCAGAACGTTTCGCAACGGCAAGCGCCAATTGGTAGCGGTCGATATTTGCCGTTTCAAGGGCTTTTGCGGTAAGTTGTTCAAGTCTCATCTAATATTCCTTTTTTGAGATTTATTTTACGATCGAGCAACGGTTGAAATTGCCCTGGATAATTTCGAGCAGATTCCCCGGCGTAAACATATCGCATACGATGATCGGGAGTTTGTTCTCTTTGGCCAGCGCGATTGAGGTATCGTCCATCACTTTGATGTGATCCTGAAGCGCTTCGTCATAGCCCAGCGTCGGAAGCTTGATTGCGTCGTCGTATTTTTTCGGGTCTTTATTGTAGACACCGTCGACTTTGGTCGCTTTGATGATTACTTCGGCACCGATTTCGATGGCACGGAGCGTCGCGGCGGTATCCGTCGTGAAAAACGGGTTACCCGTTCCCGCGGCAAAAATAACGACCCGACCGCGTTCAAGATGACGGGTTGCACGACGGACAATAAACGCTTCCGCGATCTGCTCCATTTTAATGGCACTCTGTACCCGGACATGCATCCCTTCGTGCTCACATGCTTCTTGCATGGCGATGGCATTGATGACGGTTCCGAGCATTCCCATGTAATCCCCGGACGTGCGGCGGATAATGCCGTCTTGTGCCGCCGTTACGCCGCGGATAATATTTCCCGCTCCGATGACGATCCCTACTTCGATCCCCGCGTCAACGAGGGTTTTGATCTCCGTAGCAATGAACTTGAGGATTTTTGTATCGATGCCGTGGCCGTTTTCACCTGCCAAAGCCTCACCCGAGAACTTTACCAAAACACGCTTATAGCCCATACCATCTCCTCTTTGAATTGCGCGTATTATACTTTATTGTCGCTTTAAGGTTGCTTTGATTACACTAGGGAGATTATACATAAGGAAAAATGAGGGATGAAACTGTTCGATGCCGTCCGCTCATGGTTTACCCCCCTGCCGATACCCTACGTTCCGCGTTACGGCAGAGGGATCCATGCATTGCCCAATCCGCAAGAAAGAGAACTGTTCGATGAGGCGTCTGAAGCGTTCGTACGCGGCGACATACTAGGCGGTTACGAGTATTTTTTATCCTCGTTGCTTCACGAGGGGCATCATGACGCCCTGCCCCATCTAAGCGTCGAACGCGATGAAGATCAAATCCGTTTTCGCTTGTATCAGGGCAGTGCCATCATCCACGGAATCATAACGTCCGAATCGCTCGAAGCATATGCCGACGTTGCCCTCTTGGACAAACTCCACGTTGCGATCAAACGGCGTTTTTTGGAACGCAATTTTCAGCTTACCTATGCGCGTTTCAGCCAGAACAACGGCGTCATCCGACTTTCCATCCGACTCGACAACGCAACGATCACACCCCAAAAAATCTTTTTCCCGCTTCGTGAAATAGCCCTGAACGCCGATTTTGAAAAAGAGTTCATCGCCTCGGAGTTTGACGAATCGATACTGCTTGAATACGATCATATCCTCAAATTGGATTCCGAACGTGCATCGCATCTGCATTCCGTGATGCGCCAATGGATCGGCGAAACCAAACAAAGCCTTATCGGACTGCTTTCCAATGACAACAGCGGAATGGTATCGTTTAGCTATCTGGCCCTCCTTCTTCAGATCGATTATCTGTTGATGCCGCGAAAAAAACTTGCCAAAAACATCAACGAAAAAATCAACGGCTATTTTCTCGACGATGAAAAGATGACCGAAGACAAAAACGCTGAACTCGAAAATTATCTGAACGAACTCGAAACCATGGACATCGATGCGTTTGCGACGCAGTTTTACAAAGCGGCCTACACCTTCTCGCCTTACGAGCATGCGCTGCACGATGAGATCGCTTCGTTTATCGACGAGTCGCTGAATAAAGTCCGGTGGTATAAAAACAACCGCTCGCATTATGTCATCAGCGTCATTTACCGCTACATCGCTCTGTACGTTTTGTACAACTACGGACTTCATCCCTCGCTGCGTGCTCTGATGCACCTGCATGTCGAAATTTATTCGAGCGATTTTTTCAAAGCGGAGGGAGAAATTCCTCTGTACGATTCGAAGACACGAACATTTGACAGACATCGAATCGCGATGCGGGTCGCATCAGCCATCGAGCCGTATGCGGAGCGGTACAAAGCGTTGCGTAATTTTGCCGATGACCTCAATTACGACGATCTGGATCACTTCAGCCAGAGTTTTTATCTCCAGATCAAAAATCTCGATTATACGGAGGTGTAAGGATGAATCTTTCCACCCAAAAAATGGTTGAACGCACGATCGAGAGCATCGTACAGATAACAACCCCTTACGGCAGCGGCAGCGGATTCGTCTGCGACGGGCTGATCGTTACCAACTCCCATGTCGTCAGCGGCCTCAAAGAGGTGCTCATCAGCACCAAAACACTTCCGAAAACAATCGGCACGGTCGTCTATGACGATCCGGCGTACGATCTGGCGTTCATCCGTTCTCCCGATCCCATCGTCTGCAACCATCCGCTGCGCCTGAGTCTTGAAGAGGTTCATGACGGGGACAACGTCATCGCCATCGGCCATCCCTACGGGCTGAACTACTCTACCACCGAAGGAATTGTTTCGAAAGCCGCCCGTTTGCAGGGAGAAGTGGAATACATTCAGTTCGATGCGGCAATCAATCCCGGCAACAGCGGGGGACCGCTGATGAACGAACAGACCGAAGTGATCGGCGTCAATACCTTTATCATCCAAAATTCGAACAATCTCGGGTTCGCCCTTCCGGCGTATCTTTTGCACGACGCGCTGGAAGAATTCAAAAAAATACGCAAAGACCATGCTATCCGGTGCATTTCGTGCAAAAATCTGATTTCCGAAGAGACGATACACAATGACTATTGTCCCAAATGCGGAACAAAACTGGAAGTCGCAAAACGGCGGCGGGAAGGGTATAAACCAACCGGCGTCGTCGCACTGATCGAAACGATTTTGGGATCTCTTGGCGTCAATGTGACCCTGTCGCGCCGAAGCCAGCGCAGTTGGCGAAGCGAGAAAGGTGCAACCCGCATCGACATCAACTATTACGACAACGGCATCGTCATCGGCGATTCGCCGCTGTGCCGCATACCGCAGGAAAACA
>NZ_JQGL01000010.1 GCF_000747095.1 Sulfuricurvum sp. MLSB | reverse complement strand
TCTTCTGCCTGCTTCGTCATAGCCAATACTGACAAAATAACGACAGCCGACAAAAAAAGTCCCTTGATTATCCGTTCGAGTTCCTGCCAAAAATCATATCGTTTGCGATAAATACCTAAAAAATAAAACGTTACGAACGTTACGACATATACCAGCCAAAACTGTAAATAATACAATACATTTGCCGGCGCTGATAAATCAAAATACGGCTCCAATAGCTGACGCGTGAAAAACGCCAGGATGATGCTAAAAAACAATCCAATCCCGTCGGCAAGAACCAATGTTAACCTAGATACTGGTTCTTTCATCATTTTTTACCCTCGTAATTCAAATTTTTTTGCACAAAATCCTGAAACTCTTTTTGAAACCGTTGCGACCCAAACCGTATCGCATTGTCTCGAATTTTTACCGCATTCCAAGATAGAATTTCAAACCGTCTAATCGCATCGCGTAAACTTTCGATATTTTGCGTATCGAAAAAGACTCCGCTGACACCATCAACAACCGTCTCCAATGCACCACCTTTGGCCAAGGCTATAACGGGTGTTCCGCACGCTTGTGCTTCTAGCGGGGCGATGCCGAAATCTTCCTCTGCGGCAAAAACAAACGCACGAGCCCGCTGCATATGATTACGCAATACCTCAAACGTTTGATAGCCCATTAACGTCACATTTGCTCCCGCTTTCGCTTTGATTTTGTCAAAATCAGGTCCGGTCCCTATAACGATCAGCTTTTTATCGGGCATTGCCGCAAACGCTTCGACGATCAGATCGATTTTTTTGTACGGAACCATTCGTGATGCGGTCAGGTAAAAATCCTCTTTATGCTCGCCTATTTCAAAGGCTTGAATATCGACAGGCGGGTAAATAACCGTCGATTTTCGACGATATACTTTCCAGATGCGTCGCGCGATAAACTCGGAAATGGCAATAAACTCATCCACTCCATTGGCGGTACGCATATCCCATACTCGTATCTTATGGAGCATATAGCGGACCAGCCAGCCTTTAAGCCCATATCCAAGGCCGCTTTCCCGCAAATATTGATGTTGTAGATCCCATGCATAGCGGATGGGTGAATAGCACAAACAAAGATGGCGTTGATCAGGACCCGTTATCACCCCTTTGGCTACCGCGTGAGAGCTTGAGATGACGAGATCATATCCGGACAGGTCAAACTGTTCTATGGCCAGAGGCATCAACGGCAGATAATGACGATACTTGGATTTTGCAAAAGGAAGTTTCTGGATCATACTCGTTGTGATTTTATGCCCTTTTAAAAAACCGCGATCTTTTTCGGGTAAAAAATCAACTATTGTGAAAATATCCGCATGCGGATATACAGCCAGAATCTGTTCTAACGTCTTTTCCGCTCCTGCATATACAGTAAGCCAATCGTGGATAATCGCGATTTTCATCCCTTTAGCACCTTGTCAAATACTGCTTGATGTTCCCGTGCGCTTTTTTCCCAATGGAACTCTTTTGCCCGAATCAACCCTTTCGTCGTAAGTTCTTTTTGCAATGCGGCATCACCGAGTACTTTTACCATACCTTGCGTAATCGATTTAACATCCAATGGATCGATATAGTACACGGCATCGGCACATACTTCCGGTAAGGTTGAAGCACTTGAAACAATCACAGGCGTTCCGCAGGCCATCGCTTCCAGAGGAGGAATCCCGAACCCTTCATATATAGACGGATAGATAAATAGACTCGCTTGAGTATAAAGTTTGGCCAGTTCATCGTCACTGACATAGCCGGTATACTTCACCCACTGACTGAGGCTCTTTATCTCATCGACAATGTCCTGATTGTTCCAGCCCGGAGCACCGACTAAAATCAAATGGTACTCGTCTTTGAAATTTCTGTCCAGTTTGGCGTAGGCACTCAAAAGATTTTTAAGATTTTTACGCGGCTCGATACTTCCGACAGCCAAAATATATTTTTGAGCCGGTTTTTTATCGTCTTTCCGGGGATAAAAAACCGTATGATCAATCCCGTGATAGATGACAGTAACTTTTTCCGGGGCAATACCTGCCCGCTCGATAATCTCACGTTTGGTGAAATGAGAACCCGTGATGATATGATTGCATTGCTGTATCGATGTGTAAAAATATTTCCGAAAATACTTTACACGCTCGCTCGGCTGAAATTCAGGATAGATCTCCCATGAAAAATCATGCACGGTTGCAACAATTTTTGCCGCTTTAATGCTGTGGTTTGGAATAAAGTTAGGCTGCCAGTAGAGATCGTAACGAGGTGATATGATCCCTGCGAATCGAAACATTATACTACGAATGATCGATTTGACAAGAGGATTTTTGACGATCCATGCCCGAAGCGATTTTCTTCCTTGAGCCTTAGCCGGTGTCATGAGTTGATCAGATACGTAGCCATAAAAATAGTCGATCCGGTAACTTCCCGTCTTGGAAAGCTCTCGCGCATTTTCATAAGTGTAGCGCCCTATCCCCGTCAGAGGGCCCAAAAGTGCAAGAGCATCAATAATAATTCTAGGCTTCATACATGCTCAACAAAGTATCTCTGATGGTTATCGGCTGCATCTCACCGATCAGAGTGTTTTGTTTTGCTACCGATCCGACCAGCCGTTTGATTTCATCGACCCGCACAAAAGCCGGATTGACAGCCACCTCAATCTCATACTTTGCTATTTCGTTCATCATATCTATCACACTGAGCAAGGATACTCCCCGGCCGCTACACAGGTTAAGTGTTTCGCCCTGCGCATCGCTTACCAAGAGTTTGGCATAGATTTCACTGACATCGCGGATATCATTAAACTCCCGCTCAACATGAAGATTTCCAAGCTCGATACGGCTTTTGCGTTCTTTAAAATGGTTGACGATTTTAGGGATCAAGAAATGCCCCTCTTGCCCGGGACCCGTATAATTAAACGGGCGCGTAATAATGATCGGGAGTTTCGATCTATAGTTCGAGGCCATCTGTTCCATTGCGAGCTTGCTGCATCCGTAATGATTGACCGGACGAGGGCACATTGACTCATCAAGCACTTCGCGCCCTTGGTCACCGTACACGGTAGCGCTACTGGCCAAAATGACTTTTTTCGGTGTTTCTTCTAATTCGGCGAGAGCATCAAGGAGATAACACGTCCCAACGACATTGACATCATAAAAAAGAGCAGGATTGGACTCTCCGACAAACGAGATCGCTGCCAGATGAATCACATGAGTCGGCTGAATCTGCTCGACTACCTTTTTGATCGCTTCACGATCGCGTAAATCGCATTTAAAATGGTTTTGTTCTTTCGGCTCATCAATACTGGTGCCATAAACCTCATACCCCAAATCGGCAAGCCGTTTAGCGAGGTAATGGCCGGTAAAACCAGCTATACCGGTTATCAGAAGTCGATTAGAACGAGAAACCGGATTCATTGCGTCTCAAGTCTTCTTTTACCATCATGGCGCATAACGCTTCGAGAGTTGTTTTCGGTTCCCATCCCAACTCTTTTTTCGCTTTTTCAGGATTTCCGATTAACAGATCCACTTCTGCCGGACGGTAAAACTTTGGATTCACACGGACAACGACTTGCCCTGTAGCGACATCCGTCGCTATCTCATTTTCATCTTTACCGCTGAATGCAAGGTCTATCCCAGCCGCTTTGAACGCCATAGTCACGAAATCGCGTACGGTCTCGGTGCGGTTCGTTGCCAGAACATACGTATCGGGCTTATCGGCTTGGAGCATCAGATACATCCCTTCAACATACTCTTTGGCAAATCCCCAGTCACGTTTGGCATCCATGTTGCCAAGTTCCAAGCAATCAAGCTTGCCGAGTTTAATTTTGGCAACGCTATCGGTGATCTTGCGCGTCACGAATTCCCGCCCACGCAGCGGTGATTCATGGTTAAACAGTATTCCGCTGCAGCCGAAAATATTATATGACTCACGGTAGTTGATCACCATCCAATGCGCGTAAAGCTTGGCAATACCGTAAGGACTGCGCGGATAAAGAGGAGTACGTTCGGTCTGAGGGATTTCCTGCACCAAACCGAACATTTCGGAAGTAGACGCCTGATAAAAACGAATTTTAGGATTCACGATACGAATCGCTTCGAGCAAATGAACGCACCCCAATCCCGTAATATGCGCCGTAGCAAGCGGCTGATCGAACGATACCCCGACGAAACTTTGTGCCGCAAGATTATAAATCTCGTCAGGCTGAATTTCCATGACCATGCGGATACTGTTGGATGCATCGGTAAGATCGTATTCGATCAGATGGAGGTTCGGGTGCTTTTCGATCCCGAGCTCTTCGATCCGCCAGAAATTCACGGATGCCGTACGACGATAGGTCCCATATACCTCATATCCTTTTTCGAGCAGAAGCTCTGCCAGATAGGCGCCGTCTTGCCCTGTGATTCCTGTTACGATGGCTTTTTTCATAAAATTGTTAACTCCATTTTCAAGTATTTATATTTTAATACAAATTCATTTTAAGCGACATTAAATTATATACATCACTTATTGAACAAACTTAAAACTTTTACATCTACAAACTCTTCTTTTAGCTTAACGCAGTGCTTCAAATTTATCCAGCTGATCCAGTTTTTCCCATGGGTAATCGCTCTGTCCTACTTGACCGCGGCTTGCGACATCGGCATACAAAAAAGTCTCTTCGCTAGGGTGATCGAGATCAAATTTACGCGTAATCCAGTTGGGAGTCAACGGGAAGTTTTCATGAACGAACGTCGAGAGGATATCATCATCCAAACCCTCTATGCACGTGCCGCATGTATCAACGGCGACAGAAGTCGGTTTCGCAACTCCGATGGCATAGGAGATTTGAACAATTGCTTTTTTAGCCAAACCGGCGGCAACAATATGCTTCGCCAGCCATCGCCCGGCATATAGTCCGGAACGGTCAACCTTGGTATAGTCCTTTGAGCTTTGGGCGCCCCCTCCGATAGGAGCATAGCCGCCGAAACTGTCGACGATCAGCTTGCGTCCGGTAAGGCCACTGTCATGCAAGCTCGAGTGGGAGACATACTTTCCGGTCGGATTGATATGGATAACGCACTCTTTGGGATCAAACAGCTGTGTTGGCAAGCCTGTATCGAGGATAAGCTCCATAATGAGTTCACGTACTTGCTCGATGTTCATGCTACTGACACAAGGGGCAGAAACAACGATTGTATGGATTTTCTGAGGATGACAGTTTTCAAAATTCTCTTTTTTACCGTAATCCATAGTAACTTGCGTCTTGATGTCAACACCGAGTTTGTGAGGATGGTTAAGAGCATAATGGTAGACTTTTTCCATCAGCATACGCGCGTAGGTGATGGCGCTTGGCATATAGTTGGCAGTTTCACTGTCGGCATATCCGAACATGATCCCCTGATCTCCGGCACCAGTTTCACCGCCTTCCTGATCAACTCCCTGATTGATATCAGGGCTTTGACGGTTCAGAAGGACCTGCACTTCCACATCATCGGGATACAGGCATTCAGCACGGGTAAAATTCGGATTGCCGTCGTAGCCGATTTTTTTGAGGGCATCAATGGCGATTTGTTTATACTCATCAGTCGACAGTTGGACGTTTGAAGTGACTTCGCCGCCGATGACGACATGTCGACCGGCAACAAAAACCTCACTGGCGACACGACTTTTCGGATC
The DNA here is from genome assembly GCF_000747095.1 of Sulfuricurvum sp. MLSB. Lineage (GTDB taxonomy): Bacteria > Campylobacterota > Campylobacteria > Campylobacterales > Sulfurimonadaceae > Sulfuricurvum. The sequence continues at coordinate 220 of NZ_JQGL01000010.1, read as the reverse complement.
TCCTATGATAAGGCGGTCAACGATACTGTCCGCAATAATGTCTGCGCATTTGTCCGGGTGACCGGGACTGACTACTTCACTGGTAAATAAATACATTAAATCATGCTCCTTGAAAAATACCCAATCTTTTTTTGGGCTTATAATCCCTCGACACCTCATATGTCCCCATTGCTTAAGAACTACTCAATTGTTTAACCCTCTATGAAACTTTGCAATGCTG
>NZ_JQGL01000009.1 GCF_000747095.1 Sulfuricurvum sp. MLSB | reverse complement strand
TGCCCGCGTCATAGAAGAGTTTCAAGATGACGTACAAATGGTTGCGTTCGAAGAGTTTGTGAAGCAGAGCATAGGTTTTAGCCCGAAGGGGATGCGTGATCGTCGTGTAGGTAAAATGAAACAGAACGCTTGAATCAAATTCCCACGAGCGGTCTTCAAGACCGGCAAGCATTTCGAGCAGGGCATTGATCGAAGGAGTCGGTAGACGGTACGAGGCATATAAAACACCTTCCGCCGCATAAAATCCCTGCCGGATTCTTCCCTGCCGCAGCCGTGATATTTGAGTTTTCTCATGCAAATAGGGGCGGGACATTTTTTTGACGTAGATGCGGGTGAAATTGTTGATCCGCCATTGCGCTTCGAGAAGCTTGGTAACCAGCCGCCGTTCATCGGAAAATCCGAGCATTTGAGCGATGCGGGGCATATAGTCGAGCACCAGCTGGTCTTGTTGCTTGCCGCTGAGGAGGTGCAGTGCGCTGCGAACACGGAAGAGCAATTCCAAAGCGATACGGTATTCACGGTATTGATCTTCGCTGAAAAGCGTTCCGGAGAGTTCTTTAAGAGTGGTGACGCCGTAAAGCGTTTTGGCAATCCAGTACAGAAGCTGCGAATCACGCAGACCACCGACCCCTTCTTTGATATGAGGTTGCATTGAGGAGGGGAATTTTTTTCGGCGGGTTTCAGCTTCTTGTATTTTGGCAAGGATGAACGCTTTGGGATTATCGTGACGTATTGCGGTGAGACGGGTTTGTACGGCGCTCCAGGTAAACGGCGAGCCGATGATAAGGCGCGATTCCATCATGGCGGTTTTGATCGTGATGTCTTCTCGCGATGCTCCCAGCAAATCGCTGACCTCATGGACCCGATGCCCCAGTTTCAGCCCCGCGTCCCAGGCCAGATAGAGAAATTTTTCGATGATCGCGGCGGTGTTGTACCCGTCATTTTTTTCATATACGATCATCAAATCGATATCACTGTGAACGCACAGCTGTTCGCGTCCGTAGCTTCCAAGGGCGATGAAGACAATGGGAATGTTGCTCCGCATCGGGAGATAGTTTCCGAAAAGACGCCGCAGGATTGTTTTGTACATTAGGCTGATGATCGAGTCGAGGGTTTTGGTATGGATAACGAGGAAATCTTTCCCCTGATTGCGTTCGAAAAGTTCGCCTAGGGAGTTTTTATAGTCGTTGATATGGGATTTGAAAAGCTTCGATATTTCAAAATCGCTTGCGTTCTTGTCGATGAGGTCTTCAATTTGTTCGGTAATGCTCATGGTGGTACGCTTTTTTTTAAATTATTGTACCCGATAATTGTCGTTTTTCTTTCGCTATAATGCGCGAAAAATAATCACATAGAAGAATACGATGACGGAACTGATTGATAAAGTAAAACGGCATGAGCGGCTGAGCTTCGATGAGGGGTTGGCGCTGTACGATCTGGATTTGTTTACTCTGGGCAAGCTTGCCGACGAACGGCGCAAGGCGCTGCACGGCAAGCGGACGTTTTTCAATATCAACCGCCATATCAATCCTACCAATATCTGCAAAGACGTCTGCAAATTCTGCGCGTACAGCGCGAGTCGTAAAAATCCCAATCCCTATACGTTGAGTCATGACGAGATTCTGTCCATCACCGATGATATTGTCGCACGCGGTATCCGTGAAGTTCATATCGTCTCGGCACACAACCCGGATACCGGATTGGAGTGGTACTTGGACGTCTTTCGCAAGATTAAAGCACGCCACCCGCAGCTGCACATTAAAGCGCTGACGGCGGCAGAAGTCCATTTTTTAGCCGAAGAGTACGGCAAAAGCTACGATGAGATTATCGATTTGATGATCGCCAACGGTGTCGATTCGATGCCCGGCGGCGGGGCCGAGATTTTCGATGAAAAAGTGCGCGACTATATCTGTAAAGGAAAAGTAACGTCGGCACAATGGCTGGAAATCCATCGTAAATGGCACGAACGCGGGATGAAATCCAATGTGACGATGCTGTTCGGCCATGTAGAAGAACGGCGGCACCGAATCGATCATATCTTACGGATACGTGATTTGCAGGACGTGACGGGCGGATTCAACTGCTTTATCCCTCTTGTGTATCAGACTGAGAATAATTATCTTAACGTTAAAGAACCCATCACGGCGCATGAAATCCTTAAAACCTATGCGATCAGCCGCATCCTTCTGGACAACGTCTCCAACCTCAAAGCCTATTGGGTTACGTCTACCGTCAATCTTGCTCTGGTGGCACAAGAATTCGGTGCAAATGATCTTGACGGTACGATCGAGCGCGAGTCGATCAACTCGGCGGCCGGAGCTAAAAGCGCGTACGGCATCAATCTTGAAGAGTTTGTCGGGCTGATTAAAAATAGCGGGTTTGAGCCCATCGAACGCGACAGCGTTTACAATGTCATTAAAGCGTGGTGACCTTTATCGTATTCGAGGAAGAGCGGAACGCTCCAGCTTTGAATTTAGTCAAAGCGGAGTAAAATCTATCCAACGAACCTAAAAAAGGTAATAATTATGTTGAATGTATTCAAGCGGCGGTTATACGCGTATCTCATGATTTATATCCTTATCATGGGCGTTGTAACGCTAGTGCTGAGCAGTCGGCATCAGACATTGACCAATAATTACATCGAGAGCAATGTACGCGAGTTCGATCAACGGATCGAAAGCTATCAATCGATGCAGCAAAAAATGATCGATAATTACCATCGGCTCTTTTTGGACTCTCCTGAAATCGCGGCGATTATGAAGCGTGCGATCGATGCGGACCCTGACACGCAGGAGAGATTGCGCCGTGATTTGATGGGGCAGACCGGTAAAATTTTTTCGACGCTTCAAGAATACGATGTCCGTCTTTTATTCTTCCATTTGCCGGGTTCAATCGCGTTTTTACGGGTACACGAACCCGACAAATTCGGCGATTTGTTGGCGAAAGCCAGACCGTTGATTGTTCATGCCCAAAATGAGAAGCAAAAAACCTTTGCGTTTGAAACGGGAAAACTTTTCGACGGGTTCCGTACCGTTTACCCGCTCTTTGATCGGAAAGCGTTTGTCGGAACGGTTGAAATCGCGTATCCGTTTTTATCGCTGAAAAAACAGGCTTTGCAGCAAAAACAAGGGGCGTATACGTTTTTGATCAAACGGAGCGTTCAGGAAGCTAAAGCGCGTAACGAAGATATGTATCGGCATTATTCACAATCGTCTTTGGGCGGCAATTATCTGGAAGATCGCGAGAGCGCCTTGTTGCGTGATGCCAGAGGATTTGACAAAGGGGAGATCGTATCGCTGATCGCAGCTAATCAGACGATCATTCACAAAGCGCTTGCGCAGGGTATCCTTCAAGGAGTCAAACTCTCCAATAACGGTGAATATTCGCTCCTGATTCTCAAGCCTGTGTATGAATTCGGCGGCAAACACGTTGCTTATATGGTCGAGTTAACCGACAATCACACCTTTTTTGAGGAGCGGATACGTGAATTTGTCTTGCTCTGGCTGAGTATTGCCGTCTTGTCAGCATTACTGATGTGGTACATTTACCGCTATCAGCGTTCAACGGTTTTTTTGGAACAATACCGCGACGCTATCGAAAAAACGATGATCGTCTCCCGCACCGATCCGAAGGGAATTATTACGTACGTGAATGACCGCTTTGCTCAAGTGAGCGGGTACACTGAAAAAGAGCTGTTGGGAAAATCCCATAATATCATCCGTCATCCGGACACTCCGGCTTCTCTTTTTAAAGAGCTATGGAGAACGATAAAAGACGGCAAAATATGGCGTGGTGAACTGAAAAATCGTACGAAAGAGGGAGAAGCATATTACGTCAAAAGCACGATTTACCCTCTCGTGGATGAAAACGGTGAAGTTGTCGAATACATCGGTTTGAGAGAAGATGTCACCGAGCTGGTGGAAGCGGCCAAAAAACTCGAAGACGAAAAGCGCCGTTTCGATACGATTTTCCAGCACCAAAAAAGTATTGTCGTTTTTACGGGCAGAGAAGGGGGAATCGAAATGGTTAACCGCCGTTTCTTCGACTATTTCGATTTTTCCGATGTGGACAGTTTTCTTGCCCGGCATCATTGTATTTGCGAGATGTTTATAACACGCAAAGGATATCTTTCGGCACCGACGTTTGCGGAATTTCTAGTCCAGCTTGCGTCAAGCTCGGAAGAGCATCGCAAGGTTCTGATCCGGGACAAACAAGGCAAAGAGCGGATTCTGGCGGTCGAGTATGCTCTGATTACCCTGAATGAAGGAGAATATATCATTTTCTCCTATCATGACATCACCGAGCTGGACGAAACCCTTCAACGAGAAGAACAGCTGCGGTTCCAGGCTCAGCGGAGCGAAGCGGCTAAAATGGAATTTTTAGCCAATATGAGTCACGAGATCCGTACCCCTCTAAACGGAATCATGGGCTTCGCAAACTTGCTTGAAAAGGCGGGTTTGGCAGAAGAACATCGTCGTCAGGCAAAGATTATTTCCGAACAGAGCAAAACCCTTCTGGGAATCATCAACGATATTCTCGACCTTTCCAAGATTGAAAGCGGTCATCTGGAACTTGAAAAAGTGCTTGTCAACCCTTTTATCGAATTTGAGATGGCTTTTTCGCTGTATGCGTCGATAGCGCAGGAAAAAGGGATTGACTACAGGGTGAAGCTGGACAGCCATATCAGTGAATGTATTGGGCTTGACAGTTTGCGGATCAAGCAAGTCATGGGTAATCTGATCTCTAATGCTTTGAAATTCACTCCGACAGGAGGAAAAATCGAAGTCGCGGTTGAGCGTATCGATGCGCAGCAAAAGCCTGATAAACTCTGTTTCAGCGTCACCGATTCGGGGATCGGGATTGCACCGGAGAAACTTCAGAGCATTTTTTCGCCGTTCATTCAGGAAGACAGCTCGACGACGCGCCAGTTCGGAGGAACCGGGTTGGGGCTGAGCATCAGTTCAAAACTGGTCTCGCTGTTTGGCGGAGAGTTGAAAGTCGAAAGTGAAAAAGGGCAGGGAAGCCGTTTTTGGTTTGAAATCACTGTCATGGAATGCGATCCGGGATCAGTTTTGGCGATGAACCTTGAAAATAGCAAAATCGGCGTCATGCATTCCGCGTCACCACATTATTCTCATGTTGTAAGTCAGTTGGAATCGTTTGGAATCGAGTACACGCGGTGCGATGAGAAAGTACTTGAAGCGGTCGCGCGGATGGATCGGCAGTGCGATCTGCTGATCGCTTTTGAAGACGACGGCGTTCAACGTGTACTGGCGGATTTGCCGCAGCAGGTGAGACAGATTATTCTTATCGGGAAGGCTGAACGGCGGTATCCCGAAAATGTCCAGGTTATTGAGGATTATGAAAGCTGCCCTTCAAAACTCTACAATGCACTTTTAGCCGCCAATGTGCGGGGGATGCATCCCGCTTCGGTAGGAAGCCCGGCACAGAAACAGTGGCACGGCAAACGGGTACTTGTTGCCGAAGATTACGATGTGAACCGGATACTGATCGACGCACTGCTCAAGATTCACGGTATTGATCCTGATTTTGCCGAAAACGGCAAAGAGGCAGTTGAAAAAGTCCGCCTGAACCGATACGACATGGTATTCATGGATGTGAATATGCCCGGCATGGACGGTCTGGAAGCAACACGTCTTATCCGAACGGAGAATCAAGAACTACCGATCATTGCATTGACGGCCAATGCGCTCACCGGTGACAGGGAACGTTTTATGACCGCGGGGATGAATGAACATCTGACCAAACCGCTGGATACGGACGAGTTGATTCGTATGCTTGAACGTTTTTTGGGTGAATCTTCAATTGAGCAGGAGATACAAACTTCTGAATCTATTAAGGAAGAAGATATATACGCAGGAGCCCTTGAATTTCTCAAACTTCCCAAAGAAATTATCGTGAGACTCTTCGATGCTTTCTGCTCCAGTTTGACCGCACGCCTTGCATCCTTGGAACAGGCTGTCACGGAGGAGAATCTTAAAGAGATAGAAGCGCAGGCCCATGCAATCAAAGGTGCGGCGGCGAATCTTCATTTGGGCGTTATCCGGGATTTGGCATCCCGGCTCGAAAACAGTTCACACGATAATACGCCGCTTGACTATGCTATGATTGTATCACGGATGCGGGCTGATTTCGAAAGGATACGTTCGCTGCATCAAGGCAGCTGAATTCAAATACGGATATAAGCGATTTATGGGTAAAATTTTTTATTAATGATTGCCCTCTCTAGGAATAATGATGATTTTAATGATCGATAATTACGACAGCTTCACCTATAACATCGTCCAGTATTGTCTGGAACTTGGTGCTGATCTGAAAATTATCCGTAATGATGAAATGAGTGTTGAAGAAATCGAAGCGCTGAAGCCGGAGAAAATCATTATTTCCCCGGGCCCGGCAACGCCGGATGATGCGGGCGTGACATTGGACGTGATCAAACATTTCGCCGACAAAGTACCGATTCTTGGAATCTGTTTGGGACATCAGAGTATTGCGCAGGCATTCGGAGCAGATGTGGTTCGGGCCAAACGGATGATGCACGGCAAAACCTCTAAAATGGTCCGTTCCGGTGAAACTCCTATTTTTAACAAATTGCCCGAGATATTCACGGCTACCCGTTACCATTCTTTGATCGTCGAGCAGGAAAATCTGCCGGACGTGATTATTCCGACCGCTTACAGTGAAGATGACCATGAAATCATGGCGCTTGAGATCAAAGACAAACCTATTTACGGAGTCCAGTTTCATCCTGAATCGATTATGAGCGAGTACGGGCACGAAATCATCGATAATTTTCTGAAATTATGAGAGTCAAAGTCCTTTTTGCAACGCTGATCGGAATCGATTTTATCCTTCTTCTGCTGCAAATTCGGGGACTCTCGATCGGCTATCACGAAGCCCGGATCGTTTATGGCGATCCATCCGCATTGCAACTGCTTTTAAATCTTTCTTTTTCATTATTCGGCCAAAACGACTATGCCCTACGGATACCGATGATACTGCTTCATCTGTCGTCTGTCATTTTGTTGTACGCTATGTCCAAGTATTACGTTACCCGCGATCAGGATCGGCTGTGGGTCGTTTTGATTTATACGCTTCTTCCGGGTGTCATCAGCTCGGCACTGGTCGTAGACAATGCGGGTTTGATGATCGCAACGCTCTTTCTATTCGGATATGTCTATCTGCGCTACGGTATCTATGCTATCGGAGTGCTTCCGCTGCTGGTATGGATCGATCCGGCGTTTGTGTATTTGTTTATCGCGATTACTTTGTACGGTATTTACCACAGAAAACTTCGTTGGATTGTGGCGGGTATATTGACGCTAGGGGCTTCGCTTTACTTTTACGGTATCGAGATCGGCGGATCTCCCGAGAGCCGTTTCCTCGATTTGCTCGGAGTTTATTCGGCCATTTTTTCACCGATCGTTTTCATCTATCTGTTTTATGTCCTGTATCGTCGTCTGATTGCCAAAGAACGGGATTTGATCTGGATGATCGCCATTACGGCGTTTTTGATTTCACTGTTTTTGTCGTTTCGCCAAAAAGTGGATGTCCAGACGTTTGCCCCTTTCTTGCTCCTTGCGTTGCCGCTGGCGGCACAAACCTTTTTTAAAACCTATCGCGTTCGTCTGAGAGAATTCAGGGGGCGCTACCGTATCCTTTTTTATACCGCCTTTTTGTTATTGGTACTAAACGCATTGGTCGTTTTCTTCAACCAGTGGATCTATCCTCTGCTGCAAAATCCGGCCCGTCATTTTGCTTATCCGATGCACGTGGCCAAAGAGCTTGCGCATACTTTGAAAGAAGAACGTATCCGGTGTATCAACACAAGTGAAGAGAAGTTACAGCTGCGTCTGCGTTTTTACGGAATAACGCAGTGTGATTCGTATCAGCTTACGGACGGGTATACCTCTGAAGGAAAAAAAGTTACAATAAGTTACATAAATACACCCGTGTTTGTTGGATATGTTACTAAAATAAACAAAAACTAGCTTTAGCCCTCTGAAAAATCGGTTTCCTGCTGATGAAATAGACTCCCTGGTGATATAATGTCTGTTAAATAGATTTTCGAAGGAGTTGCAATGGCTCAAAGAGCGATTCGTGAATACGACGGTAAAGCAATTTTCTCTAAACACTGGGAAAAATACTTCAGCGGTTTTCACTACGGTTTCAAATCAGTATTGGTAACCAGCGGTGATGAACTCCGTGCAAAAGCACAGGAACATGGTTTTGAATGGCTTAAACAAGAACCTCTCGTCGCTAAACCCGACATGTTGTTTGGTAAGCGCGGTAAAAACAATCTAGTATTGTTCAAAACCAATAAACCGGGTGACGTTACACTTGAAGAAGCAGCTAAATGGATCGATGAAAAAATTTCACACGAAACCATTCTTCTCTCCGGACAAAAAGGGACATTGACCCATTTTATTATTGAGCCGTTCACTCCTCACAGTCAGGATCAAGAATACTATATCTCTGCAACAACCGTCGGTGAAGACGACGTTCTTTATCTATCTGCCGAAGGCGGTATGGAAGTTGAAGAAGGATGGGAAGAAAAAGTCAATGAAGTGACGATCCCCATTACTATGGACGATGCAAACATCGAACATTTAATCCGTGCAAACGTTCCTGCCGGAATTCCTGCGGAAAACAAAGAGCGTTTCATCACATTCGCTGAGCAGTTCTATAAATTTTACCGCGATTTGAATTTTGCTTACCTCGAAATCAATCCGATCGTTATGATCGGTAACGACATGCACATTCTTGACCTCGTAGCCCGTCTGGATGACACGGCCGGTTTCATGATGGGCGATGCATGGTGCGGTGCGGAATTCCCGACGGCCTTCGGTATGGAAGATCAGTCTCCCGAAGAAAAAGCGATCGCTGAAGCGGACTCCAAATCGGGGGCTTCTTTGAAGTTGACCGTTCTTAACCCGATGGGACGTATCTGGACGATGGTTGCGGGCGGTGGAGCATCGGTCGTTTATGCCGATACGATTGCCGATCTTTCCGGAAATGTTTCTGATCTTGCCAACTACGGTGAGTATTCAGGCGGGCCGACAACGGGCGAAACAAAATTTTATGCGGATACGGTTCTTGATCTGATGACGCGTCACAAAGACCCTAAAGGGCGTGACAAAATTCTTATCATCGGCGGTGCTATCGCCAACTTCACCGACGTTGCGAAGACCTTCACCGGTATTATCCAATCGTTTGAAACCTATGCAGAGCGCATGAAAGAACACAACACGCGTATCTATGTACGCCGTGGCGGACCGAACTACGAAAAAGGTCTTAAAGATATTAAAGAAGCGGCAGACCGTTTGGGTCTTTACATCGAAGTGTACGGGCCTGAAACTCACGTGACCGACATCGTGCGCATGGCGCTGGAAAAATAAGGAGATAATTATGGGTGCTTTATTTACCAAAGATACACAAGCGATTTTTTGGAACAACAACGCAAGCGCTATCCAACGTATGTTGGATTATGACTACGTCATTAACCGTGCAAAACCTTCTGTTGCGGCAATTGTTGCCCCAACTTCAGGAAACAAATTCGAGAAGTTTTTCTACGGTCCTGATGAAGTGATGGTTCCGGTATTTCGCAATACTGTCGAAGCCGCCGCAGCTTTCCCGAATGCAGATGTTCTATTGAACTTTGCTTCTTTCCGTACGGCATATGACGTTACGATGGAAGCGATTGCAATCAAAGGGCAATTCAAAACCGTTATGGTTACCGCTGAGGGGATCCCTGAGCGTCTTGCGCGTAAAATGAATCAGGCGGCTCGTGATGCGGGTGTGGTCGTTATCGGACCGGCTACGGTCGGCGGTATCGCTCCGGGTGCGTTCAAAATCGCCAACGTCGGCGGTACGATTGAAAACATCATCAACTCTAAATTGCACCGTGCCGGTTCATGCGGACTTGTCACTCGCTCAGGCGGTTTGTTCAATGAACTTTCCAACATCATCTCTATCAATGCGGACGGTATTGCTGAGGGTGTTGCAATCGGCGGTGACCGTTTCGTAGGATCGGTATTCATCGACAACCTTCTTCGTATGGAAAGAAACCCAGAAGTTAAATACATGGTTCTTCTCGGTGAAGTAGGGGGTACGGAAGAGTACAAAGTGATCGAAGCCGTTAAATCGGGCAAAATCAAAAAACCGATCATCGCGTGGTGTATCGGTACGATCGCGAAACACTTCAGTTCGGGTGTTCAGTTCGGTCACGCAGGTGCTTCGGCAAATGCGGATGCTGAAACGGCAGCAGCGAAAAATGAAGCGATGGCCGCAGCAGGCATCTATGTTCCTTCGAGTTTCAATGACCTTCCGGCCAAAATCGCCGAAGTCTATGGCAAACTTCGCGCTGAGGGTGTGATCGGCGAGATCGCCGAGCCGGAACTCAAAACGGTTCCGAAAGTACGTCGTAAAAAAGAGTTTATTTGTACGATCTCGGATGACCGCGGTGACGAAGCGACGTATGCGGGTTATCCGATCAGCTCGGTGGCAACACCTGAAACCGGTTTTGGAATCGGTGATGTTATTTCACTCCTTTGGTTCAAAAAACGGTATCCGAAATGGGCGACCGATTATCTTGAGACGGTTATCAAAACCGTTGCCGATCACGGTCCTGCCGTATCGGGTGCGCACAACGCAAAAGTTACAGCACGTGCCGGCAAAGACGTTATCAGCTCATTGGTAACGGGTCTTTTGACCATCGGACCTCGTTTCGGCGGAGCGATCGATGACGCGGCTAAATATTTTAAATACGCAAACGACCGCGGTATGAGCCCGGCTGAGTTCATTGATTATATGAAAAAAGAGGGTAAAACGATCTCCGGTATCGGTCACCGTATCAAATCGGTCCGTAATCCTGACCTTCGTGTATCGGGTCTGAAAAAATACGCGGCCGAGCACTTCCCGGCAACTCCGTTGCTTGATTTCGCTCTTGAGGTCGAAAAACTGACTACGTCGAAAAAAGACAACCTGATCCTTAACGTTGACGGAACGATCGGTATCTTGATGGTCGATATGTGGCGTGCCCTCGGATACAGCGAAGAAGAGATCGACGGTTTCATCGATGCGGGTGCGTTGAACGCATTTTTCGTCGTCGGCCGCTCTATCGGATTCATCGGTCACATCCTCGACGAAAAACGTCTCGGTATGCCGATGTATCGTCATCCGACAGACGATATTCTTTACAACGTCGAACTGGCCGACGAAATCTAACTATGCTTATCGGATTCCCGTATTCGCGGGAATCTGTCCTCAACACTCTTTTTTTCCCTTCACTCTTTGGCTATAATCATCAATCGGTGATTTTTGTTTTTCCAAGGTACTCTTTATGAAACGTTATGCTTTTACGATGCTCGAACTGGTGTTTGTCATTATTGTCATCGGAATTTTGGCGGCACTCTCGATTCCTAATACGAGTTATACGCCGATCCAGCAGGCGGGAGAACAGGTTGCTGCTCATATCCGTTATACGCAGCATCTGGCTATGACGGATGATAAATACGATCCGACCGATGCGACATGGTATCGCGAAAAATGGCAAATACGCTTTAGAAGACTCATGAGTGAAAACGGATATGTCATATTTTCCGATTCGGTGAATACGCAGCGTAATGCGGATAATGCCGAAATCGCGATTGATCCGCTTTCAGGTGAACGGATGAACGGTTTTGATCGTTGGGATGTCGGCAACCTGAGTACTTCATACGGCATTTTGGGGACAACTTTGGGAGTTGAACAAAGCTGTTTCACTGCGGACGGCAGTCTCGTTACTGTAAACGAAGGGGTATTCGCATTCGATCATCTCGGCCGTCCGTACAGTGGCGTGAGCAATGCGGGAACACCGACGCAGTATCGTATGGTGAACGATTGTAATCTTACCTTGAGGGACAACACAGGGCAAAGGGCCATCATCACTGTCAGAGCTGACACAGGTTATGTCTCCGTCTCCTATCCATAATATATAGAAAAAGAGAATTTTTTTCGCAATTTGTATTTTTTTGCAAATTCTTTTGAATACCTCTTGACATAGTCTATTTTTTCCCCTATAATTCCCGTC
>NZ_JQGL01000008.1 GCF_000747095.1 Sulfuricurvum sp. MLSB | reverse complement strand
CGCAGGACCCATCACGGGCGCTGTCGCTTTATTTTCATCTCCCTTTTTGCAAAAACGCCTGTTACTTCTGCGGCTGTAACGTCGTATTTACGTCCAAAGAGGATAAAAAAGAGCGCTATATCGATTATCTGACGCGCGAACTTGCCATTCTGGCGCAGCACATCGACGTGAACCGTCCCGTTATACAGCTCCATTTCGGAGGGGGAACCCCGACATTTTTCGATGCCGATCAGCTGTACCGGATTATCGCGGCGATCAAGAGCCATTTCAAAAACTTCGCAGAAGGTGCCGAGATCAGCTGCGAGATCGATCCGCGCCATATCAATGATGAGCAGATGAAAGTTCTCAGCGAGGCAGGGTTCAACCGTGTCAGTTTCGGGATACAGGATTTCGACGAGAAAGTTCAGGTTGCCGTTCACCGCGTTCAACCGTACGACATCACTAAAGACGCGATGGATCTGGCACGCAAATACAACATGGTCAGCGTGAATGTCGATCTGATCTACGGTCTGCCGTATCAGAGCCTGGAAACGTTCAAAAAGACCCTTGACCTGGCTGTTTCGCTTGATCCCGACCGTTTTGCCGTGTTCAACTACGCGCATGTGCCGTGGTTGAAGAAGACGATGCGCAAAATCGACGAAACGACGCTGCCGCATCCGAGCGAAAAACTTGCCATCATGCGCTACACGATCGATCATATGAGTGAGCGGGGCTATAGAATGATCGGTATGGATCACTTCGCCAAACCCGAAGACGAACTTTTCAAAGCGATTGAAAAAGGGGAACTTCACCGCAACTTTCAAGGATACACGACCAAAGGAGGGGCCGACCTGATCGGCATCGGTCTTACCAGTATCGGCGAGGGGGCAGACTACTATGCCCAGAACTTCAAAGAGATGGACGCGTACGAAGCGGCCATCGACGCGGGACGCCTGCCGCACGAGCGTGGAGTTGCCCTAAATACGGACGACCGCATCCGCCAGTACGTCATTATGGAACTGATGAGCAACTTCAAGCTCGATATTCCCCGTTTCGAAGCCGCGTACGGGGTAAAATTCGCGGAGTATTTCGGCTCTGCGATTGCGGAACTCAAGCCGTTCGAAGCGGACGGATTGCTCACCATTACCCCCGAAGCGATCGAATGCTCCCCTACGGGAACGCTATTGATCCGTAACATCGCGATGCCATTTGACGCCTATATGAAACGCCACGCATCCAGCGATAAAGCGTTTAGCAAGACGGTGTGATATGACACGCAAAGGCGAATTGTTTAACTTTACCGAAACTTCCGATGCGTGCATCAAGTGCGGGAAATGTATCCCCGTCTGTACGATCCACAACGTCAATGCCGATGAGGTCACCTCTCCCCGCGGGTTTATCGATCTGCTGGGAGCGTATCAGCGGGGGCAGTTGGAACTGGACAGAAACGCCAAAGAGATTTTCGAGAGCTGTTTTTTGTGTACCAACTGTACCGACGTCTGTCCTAAAGCGCTTCCGACGGATATGGTGATCGAACAGGTGCGTGCCGATATCGCCGATAAATACGGGATTGCATGGTTCAAGCGGGCATTCTTCTTTTTGCTCCGCCACCGGACGCTGATGGACATTCTTTTTAAACTCGGATATGTTTTCCAGACGTGCGGCTTCAAGATCAAAGAGCAAACGCAGTCTATGACGCCGCGCTTTTCGCTTCCGATCATCAAAAAAGACCGTTTGCTCCCCTCGATGGGGAAAACGTCGTTTCTTAACAGCCATCCCGAAAACATCCCTCACGGCGGAAAACGTCGTGTCGCGATCTTCATCGGGTGTCTGGCGAACTACAGTTACACCGAGATCGGCAAAGGGCTTCTGGAGATTCTCGAAGCTCTTGAAATCGATGCCTTTATCCCCAAAAAACAGCTTTGCTGCGGCGCACCTGCCTACTTTACGGGTGATTTCGCGACGGTAGATCACAATGCCAAGAAAAATATCGAGTATTTTGAGAGTTTTATCGATGATGTGGAGGCGATCATTATTCCCGAAGCAACGTGCAGTGCGATGATCAAAATCGATTACGAACACTTTTTCCATGATCAGCCTGAGTGGCTTGAGCGGGCCAAAAAACTCAAATCCAAGATTTTCATGGCGACCGAGTGGCTGGAGCAAAAAACGGATTTGAAAGCGGTGCTGGCTTCCAAAGGACGCAGCGATTTGACGGTCACCTATCACGATCCGTGCCATGCGCGTAAAATGCAGGGTATCTATCAGGAACCGCGCCGTCTCGTGAGCCAGAACTACACGATTACCGAGATGAGCGACCCCAACGCCTGCTGCGGTTTCGGAGGGGTGACGATGCAGACGGAAAAATTCCATTTTGCGCAGGCCGCAGGCCGTCCGAAAGCGGCGATGATCGGCAAAACAGGGGCACAAATCGTTACCGCCGAGTGCAGCGCGTGCCGGATGCAGATCAACAACTCGCTGCACGAAGCGGATGTCGACGTCGTCTTTAAAAATCCGATCGAACTGATCGCGGAAGCACTCCGAAAATGACGGGATTGGAGGTCGAATCGTTTCTGGAAACGTTTCAAACCCTCGTTATCGCTTCGTTGACTCCCGAAGGTTTGCCGCACGCCAGTACGGCGCCGTACGTACGGATGGGGAGCGATTTTTATATCCTCATCAGTACCGTGGCCCAGCACGGACGAAACCTTTTAGCCAACCCCGATATCTCGCTGCTGTTTGCCGAGGATGAATCGCAATGCGCCCAGCCGTTTGCCCGCAAGCGGGTTACGATAGAAGCCAGAGCATCGGAAACGGTTCGCCCCGATCCGATGTACGCTGCAATAATCGAGCGGTTGAAGGCTCATTTCAATCCTGAACTCGTTGGTTCTTTGACGCAGATGGGCGATTTTCACCTCTTCAGGCTTTCTCCTCTGGGCGGCAACGTCGTGATGGGATTTGGCAAAGCGTACCGTCTGAACCAAAATCTTGAAGTACTCACCCAAATCATTGGACAGCACCAGAAGGAGAAGCAGTGATCATCGATCCGACCGAACTCAAACCTGACACCGTTTACAAAATGATGAGCAATACGATCTTCCCCCGTCCGATTGCATGGATTTCGACGGAAGGGGAAGGGGGATTGAACCTTGCCCCCTACAGCTATTTCATTCCCGTTTCATCGGAACCGCCGTGCGTCATGGTATCGTTCAGACAACACGAAAACGGCGGGCTTAAAGACACGATCCGCAATATTCTCGATATGAGCAAAGCGACGATATCCCTTGCCCATGAGGCTCATGCATCCCCCATCGAAGCGAGTGCTGAACCGCTCCCTTATGGCGTCAGCGAAAGCGAACACTGCCGTATCGACATGAAAGCAGTGCTGGACGAATATCCGCCGATAGTTGCGGATGCGCAGGCAGCGCTGTTGTGCTCGCTGTATCAGATCACCGAGCTCAAAGATAGCCCTATGACCATCGCTTTTTTGAAAATCGAGCACTTTTACTATGCCGAGGGGGTGGTGGACGAGCGCTATAACGTGCATCTACGAAACATCGGGCGCGTAGGGCGCGATTATTTAGTCGATGCCAAAAGAATCAAGGGGTAGAGATTGGAATACTGGAACCATATTTACGAGCATTTTAACCCCGTAGCGTTTACGTTGGGGCCTATTCCCGTCCATTGGTACGGTCTGATGTACGTCACGGCGCTCTTTACGGCGTTTGCGATCGCCAAATGGATTATCGAAAAAGACAAGATCGCCATCACCAAAGAGCAGCTGGACGATTTTTTTTCCTGGGAAGTTTTTGGGGTGATTTTGGGGGCGCGGCTTGGGTACGTTTTCTTCTACGATCCCCATTCGATGTATTATCTGACCCACCCGTGGCAGATTTTCAACCCCTTCATGGACGGGCAGTACGTCGGAATCCGCGGGATGAGTTATCACGGCGCGGTGATAGGGTTTTTGATCGCGTCGTATCTGTACGTCCGCCGAAGCGGCATTCCGTTCGGGCGGCTGATGGATGTCGTAGCGATCTCCGTGCCTCTTGGGTACGTGTTCGGACGGATCGGTAATTTTCTCAATCAGGAACTGGTCGGACGCGCTACCGACGTTCCGTGGGGAATATACGTTTACGATACCCTGCGCCACCCTTCGCAACTCTACGAAGCGTTTGTCGAGGGGATCGTCGTATTTGCGATCATCTATCTGTACCGTAAACGCAAAGCATTTGAAGGAGAGCTGATCTTAGTGTATGGTGTATCGTACGGGATCGGACGCGGATTGGTCGAATTTTACCGAGCCCCTGACGCGCAGATCGGCTATCTGATCGGCAACTGGCTGACGTTGGGGATGGTCCTCAGTTTTGCGATGGCGGCGGTTGCGGCTATTCTCTGGATTTATTTTCGTTCACGGAACCAAACGCAAAAGCAGTGAATTCCTTCTTCATAACTGTATTGTAAATCAAATCGGTGCAGTTCGCACACGGACTGGGCGATATAAAGCCCAAGCCCAAGCCCTCCATCTCCCCGTTCGGTCACAAATGCCTGTAGCGCTTCTTCGACGGGACGTTTGAGCGGTTCGCCGCTGTTGTGTATGCAGATTTTTTCGTCGTTGCAGTCGATGTCGATGGGATAAGACGTCGCATGGCGGTACGCATTGTCGATCAGGTTTTGCAGCGCGCTCGTAAAGAGAGAGGGATCGACGTTCAACGTTCGGTCGCATCCTGAGAGGCGGATGTTTTCGGAATCAATGAGAAGATTCTCGATGGCCGTATGAATGATGCGATTAAGCGAAGTCGGCTCTTTATGGAGCACAAACGCGTGCATCTTCTCGATCTGCGCCATCTGGTTGATCAGATGCTCCAGACGGTTAAAAAGTTTCCCCAAAAGATTCCGGTTAGGGCTCGGTTCTTCCAGTTCGATGATGAGCTTTCCTTTGGTAATCGGCGTTTTAAGTTCGTGCATGATGTTACGCAAAAAGAGTTCGCGCGAGTTTTTCAGTTTTGACTGTTTTTCGAGCGCGTCATTAAACGCATTGGATATGAGAGCGATTTCGTCTTTTCCTTTGCTCGTGGTGTTAATGGTCTCTTTTCCTTCCCCGTAGAGACGTATCTGCTCATAGAGCCGTTTGAGCGGCTGCAGATTGCTCCACAGCAACAGGTACATGCTCACCAGCCCGCCGAGAAGGGCAAAGAACAAAAACCAGATAAAGTAATAGGTTTTTCCCTCAACCGTATCGCGGTAGTACATTTTGCAATGTCCCTGATCAAGTTCGTAAATAAATCCCGTATCGTCTTTATAGATCATGACACGGACATTGCGCGACAGGAGCCGTGAACGTAACGGAGGAGGCAGATCGATCGCTTCGCAGCGGGGCGTTTTAGCTTCGATGACCTGAAATCCTGCCGCCTGTAGCTCCTCGTTCGTCTGCGCACAGCTTCGCCCCTGCGTCTCGTCGATGATCCGTGAAAGTTCCATCGAACGATGGGCGAGAAGGTGGAATTTTTGCCGTTCCTGCTCCCCAAGTGCCGAAAGGAAGAGAAGGATCAAGACGAGCAATGCCAGAAAAAAGAAGGCGTGGAGTTTGAAAAAAACGGAATGTCGGCGGGAAATCATAGGGTAAACTGATAGCCCATACCGCGGATGGAACGGATGAGTGTTGGATGTTTGGGGTTGGCTTCGATTTTTTGGCGTATCCGGCTGATCAGGACGTCAATGCTCCGCTCCGAGCTTTCCCATCCGATCGCTTCGACGTTGTTTGCGATAAAATCGCGGGAAATGATCTGACGGCGGTGTTTGATCAAAAGGGCCAGAAGCTCGAATTCGGCGCGTGTCAGCGGAAGAAGCGCGCCGTCTTTATAGATGCCGGTCTCATCGACACGGAAGGTATCGCTGCTAGCCTGAATCGTCTTGCCGTTGATTCTGCGAAGCAGGCTTTGTATGCGTGCGACGAGTTCTCTGGGCTCGTAGGGCTTGGGGAGATAGTCGTCCGCACCCAATTCAAGGGCGATGACTTTGTCTCCCAAATCACTCCGGGCCGAGGAAATAATGATCGGAATGTCGCTGCGTTCTCTTAACGCTTTGCATACGTCCAATCCGTCGATATCGGGGAGGGTGAGGTCGAGAAGTACGAGGTCGTACGACTCAATTCCCAAGGACGCGAGCGCGGCTTTGGGATGTTCGTACGCGATTACCTCCATCTGATAACGGTTCAAATACTGGGTCAACAGATCCGAGATTTCGAGATCGTCTTCGATCAGAAGGATTTTAATCATGAACGCTCAGCCTTATTTGCAGTTTTTGCATCCCATGCCTGACATTGGCATCGATGGACCCATATCTGCTCTTTTCAGCTCTTTGAGTTTTTGCATATAGTCAAGCTTGCCGCGTTGGTCGGGCGTCAAAACATTCAGCATTTTTTCGCGCTGTTTGTTGTGGAATGCCTGTCCCTCTTCGCGCAGTTTGACGATCTGTTCTTTTTGTTTGTCGCTCAAATCAAGCGCTTCCAATGCTCTTGGAAGTTGTTTTGTATCGCATTGGCATTTTTCCATTAACCCGCCGCCGCACATTCCTCCGTTCATGCCGCCTTGCATCATTCCTTGCCCCATCGGGCCTGCCATTAGCGCAGTCGTTCCGAGGATCAGGGCCATACTTAGAATCTTTTTCATTGTGTTTCTCCGTTGATTGGGTTTGTACACTGTCATCATAGATAATCTCTCTAAACGCTCCATCAACTCAATGTTAACGGGATTAATGATCGTTCTCTTCATGTTGGGCCTCGGTGATCCGCAGTAGGGTCAAAAATAGCACCGTAATGGCGGGTCCGATGATCATCCCCCAAAAACCGAACGTCGCGAGTCCTGCGATAATGGCGAAGAAGATAACGAGTTCGTTGATTTTCTCTTGCGGTTTGATCAGTTTTTGGTTGATGATCTTGATGATGATCGGCTTGACGAACGTATCGGCGATGACCGAGATAACGATGATCGTATAGGCAGAGATAAAAAGAGCGTTTTGGGTATTTCCGATCGAGAGTTCGTACAGGGCAAACGGCACCCACATGATCACGCCGCCGATGACGGGGATAAGCGAAGCAAATCCGTACATGATGCCAAAAAGCAATCCGTTGTATCCCATGTACCCGACTGCTACGCCAAACAGTGCTCCCTCCAACACGGCGGTTGCAAGAATCGAATAGAATACGACGCTCATGCTTGAGCGCATCTCGAACAGGATCAACGTGCTTTCCTGTTGCGGCAAATGGGTGGAGCGTTTGAAGAACTCGAAAATGTCTTTGCCGTAATAGTGTGCTATGAAATAGAAGATGAGGATAAAAACAGCCCCCGAGACAAACGACATGGCGAAACTCCCGATCTGGGAAGCGTAATCGATGGCATGCTGTGCCATTGCCCCCGTATCGAGCTGATTCAACGATGCTTCGATTTTCGTTTCAAACCGTGACAGGAAAGGGGGAAGGTGTTCCATCCACCCCCGGACTTTGGCTTCGAAAGCCATCAAGGACGCAGGATCGAGGTTTTGCAAAAAGACGGAAAGATGAAACAAAAAATACCCCAGCGGCGCAAAAAAGAGAGCTGAGAGGACGAGTGTCGAGAGAAATGAAGCCCAAAAACGGCTTCGGGTCAAATGGGCGAATCCCATTTGGATATGATAGGTTGAAATTGCCAGCAATACGGCGATGACGATATTCGTCCAAAACGGCTCATAAAGACGGTAAACCCCATAACTTACAAACAGCAGAAGGATGAGGGTGAAATGTTCTTTTTTAATCATTCAAACAAACCGCTTTGAGGGATTCCGAATTTCAACAGATCGTAGGTTTTCGGTGTGGCGACACGTCCTCGGGCCGTCCGTTCCAGATAGCCGTTGGCGAGCAGGTACGGCTCGAGAACATCCTCGATGGTCCCTTCGTCTTCGCTCAGGGCCGCCGCGATCGTACTGAGACCCATCGCCCGGCCTTTGGCTTCCATCAGAAGCTTGAGAAGTCGGATATCCATCTCGTCAAAGCCGTTGGAATTGATCCCCAGCTGATCGAGGGCGTATTGGGAACGTTCATGCACGATGGTGTTTTCATTGGCGACGTCGGCGAAATCGCGTACCCGTTTGAGGAGGCGAAGCGCAATACGAGGTGTCCCGCGGGAGCGTTTGGCAATCTCAAGAGCCGCTTTTGTGTCTATGGATTTTCCCAATTTCAGCGATGCTTGAGCGATAATATCGCACAGCTCGTCAGGGGTATAAAACTGCATCCGAAAATTCATCCCGAACCGGTCACGCAGCGGGTTGGAGAGCATCCCGGCCCGCGTTGTCGCGCCGATGAGGGTAAAGCGGGGCAGGTCGATCTTGACCGTTTGCGCCGCAGGGCCGCTTCCGATAATGATGTCGAGGCGGAAATCTTCCATCGACGGATAGAGAATCTCTTCGACCGCAGGGGAGAGGCGGTGGATTTCGTCGATAAAGAGAATGTCTCCTTCTTCAAGATTGGTGAGGATGGCGGCGAGATCGCCGCTTTTTTCGATCATGGGTGCGGCGGTGACTTTGATGTTGCTGCCCATTTCGTTGGCGATAATGAGGGCCAGCGTCGTTTTTCCCAGACCCGGAGGGCCATAAAAGAGGACGTGATCGAGGGCTTCGGAGCGTTTTTTACTCGCTTCGATAAAAACCCCGAGATTTTTTTTAATCTGTTCCTGCCCGATGTAATCGTTCCATCCGCTCGGGCGCAGCGACATTTCCGTCGCATCCTCGGTGCTGAATTTTTCAATCTCTACAATACGTTCCACGTCAGAAATCCCTAATAGACATGGTTTTCATCGGGGAAACTGCGCTGTTTGACGTCATCGGCGTAGTTTTTGACCGCTTCTTTGACCAATGCGGCGCCGTTCATGTACTGTTTGACAAATTTTGGGACGAACGGCTCATACAGTCCGAGCATATCGGAGAATACCAGCACCTGACCGTCGACACCGTTGCCCGCGCCGATCCCGATGACGGGGATAGAGACGCTTTGCGCTACGCGCGTTGCGACATCGGCTTTTACCCCTTCGATGACCACGATAAAGGCTCCCGCCTGCTCGATGGCTTGCGCATCGGCAATCAGTGAGAGGGCTTCATCTTCGGATTTGCCCTTGACTTTGTATCCCCCTTCGGCGCGTACTGCTTGGGGAAGCAGGCCGATATGGCCGCATACGGCGATTCCGTTGGCGGTGAGATGACGCACGAGGTCGGCTTTATCCGCCCCCCCCTCGATTTTGACCGCATCGGCAGGCGTTTCGCGGTAAACGCGCATGGCATTTGTCAAAGCGCTCGTAGTGTCGATATAGCTTCCGAAAGGCATGTCCGCAATGACGAACGTTTCAGAAGCACCTTTGCATACGGCAGCCGTATGGTAGATCATCTGATCCATCGTGGCACTCAGGGTGTCCGGGTTCCCGCCGAAGCTCATGTTGAGGCTGTCTCCGACGAGAAGGATGTCCGCACTCTCGGCAAAGAGACGTGCGAACAAGGCATCATAAGCTGTGATCATCACGAGCGGCACACCGCTTTTTCGTTTTTGAATGGAACCGATAGTAAGCTTTTTCATCGTTGTGTAGTCTCTTCTATTGTTTAAAGTAGATAGTTTACCCAAAATTTGGATCGCATAGCCATTTGATGGCAATTTCAGGGAGGATATTAAACAAAACGTCGCTATAATCTGAACGCACAGGAGAAGATCGGCATGGGCATACGAAGCGAGCTTGAAGCGAATTTCGACTTTGAAATCATCGATGAGTTTCTGGACCACTACGCGATGATGGTAGAGATCATGGAATCGCTGATTATTGATCTGGGAAACGATACGCGCTATCATCGCAGTCTTGACGAACTGTTTCGGATTTTTCATAACATCAAATCGGCGTCGGGCTATCTGCAAATGGAACCGATGACGCGCCTCGCCGCATTTGCGGAAGATGCGCTCGAACAGCTGCGCGTACGTGATAAGAAGGCCAATGACGAGACGGTGAACTGGCTTGTCAGCGTCGCCGATATGTTCATGCAATGGCAGGAAGATCTCAAAATGGACAACGAACTTTCCAAAGTCCACTTCTCCCTCTTAATTTTACCCGATATGGAGACAGAGTGAAGCAACTCGTAGCATACATTACCGCCGGATACCCCGATACCGATTTTACGGTCGATTTAGCTTCTGCACTGGCGGAAAACGGTGTCGATACGCTGGAATTAGGCGTCCCGTTTTCTGATCCGGTGGCTGATGGCCCCGTTATCGAAGAGGCTAACGGACGTTCGCTGGCAGGGGGGTTCCGATTTGCCGACATCCTCACCATTTCCGAACAGATCGCTCCCAAGATCGATACGTTGTGGATGGGGTATTTCAATCCGTTCTACCAGTACGGGATGGAAAGTCTGCTTGAGCGCGCCAAAGCGATCGGCGTCAACGGGCTGATTATCCCCGATCTTCCGTACGAAGAGGCCAAGGCATACGAGCCGTTGTTCGAGAGCCGGGGGTTGGCCAATATTTCTTTTGTTGCTCCGACCGACAGCGATGCGCGTATTGCGACGATCACGGCCAATTCCCGCAAATTCATCTACCTCGTCGCGTATGCCGGGATCACCGGAAGCGGCAAAAGCGAAGATTTGAGCGGCGTACTGGCGTCGATCAAACGCCATACCCAAACCCCCATATACGTCGGCTTCGGCGTCAATGAGAAAACGGCGCGCGAAAAAGTGCAGGGGGCGGATGGCGTCATCGTCGGATCGGCCATCGTCAGCGTCTTGCTCGACGATACTCTCAATGCGACCCAAAAAATTGCCAAATGCTGCGAGATTACCCGCAATATTAAATCCCTGATTAACAGTTAAGAGTGCTATAATTACGTATTCACTTCTTTTGGGGCTGACATGGCTTCGACGGGAGCGGGATGCTTTAGGTTGCATGCCGGACTGGGCACCTCCGTTACACGGCCCAAATTGCTTAAACGCAAACAACACTAATTATCGTCCTGCTTACGCTGTAGCGTAAGTTTTAACTTAATCTAGGACTGCTCTACCCTCCTATGCTATCACCGGAGGGGTTTGGGGTATAACCATCGCGATAGCTATACTCCCGGAGTGCCTCGGACGGGAAAGAATTTAGAGGATTGGGCGCTGTAGCTTTGCACGGTGTGTGAAAGCGCCTGAAACACAAACAACGTCTCTAAGCATGTAGACGCCTTTGGTGGCCCGTTTTCGGACTGCGGTTCGATTCCGCACAGCTCCACCATCTTCGTATTTATCTTTTTTTCTCTATTCATTCCAAACAGATCAAAATAATTTTTTAAAAGACGGCGAAACCGATAGGCGGTACTATTTTTGATACCCTATCAGGAGATTTTCTCCTACGTACTCTTTGGGTAATACAACAGTCGCTTGAGGCATCCACCCGGCAGGGATCTGCTCGATCTCATTTACATCGATTCCTTCTTTCTCATTTCCCTTGGTAATTCTCAGTTTGACATTGTTCATGGTTGCGCCGCTGGTATTTAAGACGCCCAGCGTGAGTTTCTGGCCTTCTGCAAACGGCTCTGTTTTGATGAGTGATACGGCCAAATGATCGTTCACGTTCTGGAGATGCCCCACGCTCAGATCAAAACCTTTCGGTTCATAATAAGTGCCCTTAAATATCAGATCGGTCAGCGCCGATTCGTGTTTCACAAGCATCGAGCGGGTTTCCTCCAGCTCGTGCGTCATATTGTTGATGGCGATACACTGGGCGATAACAAATCCTCCTAGGATCAGAGTGTTTGCAACGGTCAATAGTTTCCATTTGTTCCATTCCGAACATTTTTCCGAATTGGCTTCGCGGGACGCGGCGTTTTCTTTCTCTTCCATCTTTGTCTCCTTCTCGCTGGGTTCGGGAACATTGCCGTTCCGTTCGATCCATAATAACACATTATATTACAAAAATATTTTTGACTGTCGGTAGTCCCCCAACAGATAATTTGTTTTTTTAATATTCTTTTCCCCATCCCCTCTATATACTTAACCGCATAAGGTTGTGTTTCGGCACTGATTCCCCCTATGCCGGTGAAACCCTCGGCATACACACGACAGGACGGGATAGATGGAACAATCCACAGAAAATCCGCACGAGAGTCCCAAAGAACGGTATCGTCAATGGTATGCCAAATACCATCCGCACCCGATGGCTGTCCATTTTCCGATCGCCTTGCACTATTTCAGCGGATTCGCCGACATTCTGTTTTTAGCTGATCCCTCCGAGGGATACGAAGCCGCCGTTTTTCTATCGTTTCTCATCGCTACGGTGACGGGTCTTTTTGCTTTGATCAGCGGCATTTTCAGCTGGTGGATCAACTACAACTTCGCCGTCACAAAAGTGTTTATGATTAAGCTTGCAGGCGGGGTATTCACCTTAATGATAGGGTTGATACCGATTGCCCAGCGAATGGCCGATCCCGACGTGGCTTACAGTGCCGATGGGGCAGGGATCGTTTATCATGCCATTATTTTCATGACGGTCATTTCGGTGAGCGTTGTCGGCTATTACGGCGGGAAGCTTACGTGGAGGGCCAAACGATGAAAGACTCGGTTTCGATACTGATAGGGGGTAAAGCGGGGCAGGGGATCGCGAGTATCGAAACGCTGCTGGCCAAAGGATTCAAACGGGCCGGTTTTTATACGTTTTCTACCAAAGAGTACATGTCCCGAGTGCGCGGCGGCAGCAACACGACCCTTATCCGGGTTTCGAACACGGCGGCGAACGCCCCGGACTTCAAGGTAGATATTTTCGTCCCTCTGGACACTGCTGCCTATGCGCATGCGCGGGATCGGATACGGCACGACTCGATCCTGATCGCCAAAAAAAGCGATGTAGAGTGTGACTGCACACTCTACGATTGCGATCTCGATGCACTGGCCAAAGAGATCGGAAATCCCATCGTCTCCAACACCATCGCCGCGGCACTCGTATTCGGGCTGCTTGGATGCGACGGGGAGATACTGAGGGAGATCGTAACCGAATC
>NZ_JQGL01000007.1 GCF_000747095.1 Sulfuricurvum sp. MLSB | reverse complement strand
CTGCAGCATTCGGTAATGGCGCGTCCGTCCTTCAAAAAACATCTGAGCAAGATTATGCCCCAAGCGGCTGAACGCAGTACGTACGTCCTCTTTTCAGGGGTGGCATTGGGATTGATATGTCTGTATTGGCAGCCGATAGAGGGCTTTTTATGGCGCGTGGACAATGAGCCGGTAAAAGGTCTGTTGATCGCGGGATATATTTTCGGCTGGCTGTTTTCACTTTTTTCTACTTTTATCATCAACCATTTCGAGCTGTTCGGGCTGCAGCAAATCTATTTGAACCTTATCAACAAGCCCGAACCGCCCGTTTGTTTCAAAGAAAAGCTATTGTACAAATTTGTACGCCATCCGATCCAGCTGGGAGTACTGATCGGTATATGGCTGACCCCTGTCATGTCTTATTCGCATTTGATGCTGTCGATCACGTTGAGCATCTATATTTTTATCGGGCTGAGATACGAAGAGAGGGATTTGGTTTCTGCGTTGGGGAATACCTACAAAGAGTACCAAAAACGCGTCGGAATGCTGTTCCCTTTTCCCAAATAAAAAAAGGGGAAAAAGAGACGGGCTGCTTTTTTACGCGTGAAAATCGTGGGACTCATGAAATATTTTCTGGTGAGGGTCCCGGTGGATGAAGCGATTGGCTTCCAACAATCGTTCACACACCGATTCGATCGTATCCCCTTTCTTCAAGACGATCAGACTCCCTCTCAAATGATGCTGCGGATAGAGATTAATCAATTTTTCCAAAGCACATTGTGCGCCTACATGGTCCACAAAAGTAAATAAAACGGCTATGTAATGTTCATTGATTTTTCGGATGACATCGCTATGGCGCACGCTGTCCATGATATGCGCTTTATCAACATCGTAATCATCGCAGGCCACTAAAGCCCAATTGGCATCAATGTTGTATCTTTCCAGTGTGTACAGAGCCATTTTAAGATCTTGCTCGAACGCGAGTTTTAAGTCAATAGCACTTAACTCTTTCATCTTATTCCTAATCGCAGTATTATTTTTTAAGTATTTAAAAGACCGGTATTTTACCTGAATCTCTCAGGAGAATGGGACAAGCCGTTTTCCCGAAATCATAGAGGGGCGGGTGATTAAGCAAAAATCACTACAATACGCTCATAACATGGACACCAAGGATTCCCCATCAAACCTTCAAATACAAACAGAAAACCGGCTCCGAAAAGAGAGTACAAAAACCCTCCGCAGAACGTCGCGCGCAAAGCACCGCCGAAAAAAGAGAACATCGAAACAACTCAAAAAAATGAGATCAAAGCGATGTTTATGAACTGGTTCAAATCAAGCCGCGCCGTCGCGGGTCATATCATGACCAAACAAGACGTCATCAGCGCTATTTTGAAAAAGCTGGATTCCAAACAGGACCGTCCGTTTCAAATAGCGATGGATGAGCTGAAAAATGACGGGCTGATCGAGATGAAAGAGGACGGCGTGACGCTGGTACTGACCCAAAAAGGTGCCGAGCGGATTTTAGGATGAAACGCTAAACAAAATATTTCATGTGCCGATATGGCTTTTCCATTTTTCAAGTGAGCTATTTTTATGAAAACAACCAAACTTTTTTCCCGATTTATAACCCTGTTTCTGCTTCTGCTTTTCGGAATGGCCATCGGCGCCAAATCAGGAGGGCTGGACACGTTGCGATTTAGCATATTTTTGGTGATTCTTGGCGTATTGAGCTGGCTGCATATCAAGATGATGCGCAAGAAATTCGCCCGCTATCACAACGCGGCGATCCCCTGATTATTCTTTCCTCTCCCCTTTTTTACGGCTCACATAGGTGAGCACCGCCATCGAGACAATCAGGATGCCGACCCCGCTGATCAGATAAAAAGCGTAATCCATCTGGCTGATATCGTTGATGGCGACTTTAAAGACCACCATCAGCGATTCGATCGAGAGGGCGATGATGATCGAGGTGAGAAATTTTGTGAGGGTGGCGTATTCGTTGCCCTCCTCCAGCGTCAACGAGCGAAAAAACACCTCTTTTTCCAAAATCGTTTTGGCCAGATCGTAGATCGCTATGGCGAGCGTGATCCCGATGATCGATTTAAAAACATGCTGCAGCGTCTCGTCTCCGACGCTCGTCAGCGCCTTGGCAAACCCAATCAGGCCGTAAATACCCAAAAAGAGAGCCAGCAGCACCAGCCCGCCCCCAAGCAGCGCATAAACCCACACCGAGAGCTTTGAGATGAGGCGGTCGCTGTCGATCAGATGCATTTTCGTCATGACGGCAACGAGGTCGAGGTCGAACACGACGATCTTCCCATCAGGAAACCGGCGCGCCACCGAGACTTTTGGCTGCCCTGAGTTGGCGCAGATATATGGGTTTGAGACGTAATTGCCGTGCTCGTCGAACTGGATGCGGTTGACGAAATAGCCTCGATCACTCCCCTGCATTGAGCTGTCGTGGCTGTTGCGGCGCCATGTCGGAGTGATCTGCATCCCCTGCGCATCCATAACGTACAGATCGCTCAGGCACGGGAGATTTTTGAACGTGCTGCGCACCTGCACCTCATCGAAATCGCTGTAGGGCTTGTCACTGATCGTGGTGAGTAAAAACCCCTCTACCGTTTCGCGGTTGGCGCGGTAAATCTGCATCATCTGTTTCATATCGTAGTGTCCTGCCGGTTCGTAGTGGTTCTATTATAGTGAAAACCCCCTTTTCACAGTACAATTTCAATCATCGCAAGGAAATTATCATGTTTAAAAAACCGATTGTGTCTCTTTTCGCTACCTTTTCTCTGATCACGGCCTCCCATGCCGCCGAAGCGAGCGCGTGGGAAGTGTTCGGATGGATGGAGGATACGCTGATCGGAGAATGGAAACTCTCCCCAGCGCAGGCGCAAAGCGGCACCGAATCCTACAAGCATAAAGCGGTACTGCCGCTCGTGGGGACCGATACGACGGGGATTGCGTTCAAACTTATCGGTGGCGAAGTGACGATTCAAGAAGACCTCCTCCCGAACACGTCCAAGCAGATGGTGACCATGTATCACTGCAAGGACATCGCGTGCACCAACCTCAAAGCGACCCATTACTGCTCCAAACAAAACCAGCCCGAGTTTCTGGCCAATCTGCGCGAAAGCACTCCGGATCGGATCGTGTTTGAGTGCGACATGAGCACCGAGCTGTGCCGCTCCGACGAAGACCATATTCACCAAATCGTTCATGAGCTCAGCAACGGCGGCAAACACCTCAAAAGCTCCTATTTCGCATGGAAAGACAAAAAGCTGAGCACCACCCACTCGATCTACCATTTCGACCGGAAATAACCGTTGAACTATTACGAAGCTCTTTTTCTGATCGTTATCGCTCTGGGAGGAATATTTTTCACCCTGTACATTCTGCACCGGTTCCGCACCAAAAAAGCAATGGAGAACATAGAGCGTCTCCCCTTCCCCGAAAAGTATGAAACGATCCTAACCCGTCTGCCCCACTTTCGCAGGCTTTCGGCTGAAGACCAAGCCGCGCTTCGCCGCTCTGTACTGCGGTTCATCCATACCAAGGAGTTTATCGGGATCGATCTGGGGGTCACGGAAGAGATGAAAGTGCTGATCGCCTTTTACGCCTGCCTTCTCCTGCTGCGCAAAAATGCTCCGCTCCCCTACCCTGAGCTCACGACGGTACTGATCTATCCCGATTCCGTCGTGGTAGAACAAAACCGCACCGAAGGGGGGATCCATACGAGCGAAGAGGTGGAAATCGACGGCCAGTCGGCCAACGGCACCGTCGTGATCACGTGGGATGCCGCCCGAAGCGAAGCCTATGCGATGGGTCCTTACAACCTCATTTTGCACGAATTTGCCCACGAAATCGACTTTATGGACGGCGAGATCGACGGCGTCCCTCCGATGGAACGCTCGCGCTATCATGAATGGGTGGATGTTTTCGATAGAGAGTTCGATGCTCTGAGCGTACTCGTGCACAAAAACGCCGATCTGGGAAAATACGCCCTTTTCGGGCCTGATGCGGCGCTGGACGAGGCGGAATTCTTCGCCGTCGCTACGGAGCGTTTTTTCGGGGAAAGCGGCGTTTTAAAAGAGAAATTTCCCGGCCTCTACGACCAGCTCAAAATCTTCTACGGGATCGATGCGGCGGAACTTTTTTCGTAAACTGAGCACTGCTGCCGTTTCGATCGGAAAGAGCCTAAAAGCCTTTAGGCTATAATGCGGGAAACAAACCAAGGCTTCCTCTCATGTCCAAACACCCGACCCTCCTTCAGCAATTTCGTTCGTTCTGTTTTCAAAACAACGCTACGGACATCGAAAAGGCAATAGAGTACTTCGCCGTTTTCGGGGGAATGGGATGGAACGTGGATTTGAGCAAACCTCTCGAAGAGCTGATCGAAGAGAAGGTTCTTGCCAATTACCGCTATCTGCACGGCGACATTACCAAAATCACCCAAAGCAATAAATCCTACCACGCGCTCCTCACCGCGCTCGCTTCCGGGGATCGGCGGGAACACTCCGCCTTCCGGCGTGCCGGCCTGCAGCGGCGCGAGGGCGAAGAATCCGCGGCGTTTCTGATCAAAAACGGCCTGCTGGTACGCGAAAGCTCGCAGGAGGAACCTGCGGATGAGCACGAGGAGGTCTCGGATCGGCTGATCTTCACCGCCCCGTTCATGCGGTTCTGGTTCTCCTCCGTATCGCCGTATTACAAGGGGATCAAAGAAGGAAATTTCGCCGAAGTAAAAGAGCGGTGGGAAAACACCCGCCACGCCTTTTTCGATCCCGTCTACGAAGGGCTTGTCATCGCGCTGGTGAAACAGAGCTTCAAAGAGGACTGGGTGAGTAAAATCAGTTCATACTGGGATAAAAACGGGGAGATCGAGATACTGGGACAAACGAAATCGGGAAAAGTTCTGGCGGGAGCGTGCAAATATTCCAAGTCCAAAGCCAATAAAAGCGAGCTGACCAAACTTCAGGAAAAATGCGCACGGGCGCAGCTTAAAGCCGACATTTTCGTCATCTTCTCCAAAAGCGGATTTTCGAGCGAGTTTAAAAAAGAAAAAAGCGAAACCCTCCGTCTCTTTGCCCTTAAAAATCTTCGTTCCCTGATCGATGATCTAAGCGAAAAAGACCTTCTCGTCAACACGAACAAAAAGTATTAGATTAAGATTTTTTTATGTTATCGGCTGTACAATAGTTCATTGCACATTGTCGTCATTTCTCATAGTTGATAGTCATATCCGGCTTCCTGCGCTTACCAGCCAAAGGTAGACAATGACCGCCTATCAAAAGTATTTTCTTTATCTCGCACTCTCTCTGACACCGATATTCTTCCTTTCCTGTTCATCGTCCGGAACGAGGTCTTCCCCATCCGAAGAAGCCGCTGCAGCGCCGGATGAGGATACCGCAATCAACAAAAGTGCCTACCCCGATAAGTTTGATAACTACTTGGTACGTTTGACCGCCGTCAAAAAGATCCAGACAGCCGGTTCGCCCGGCAAAGCGATCGTTTGGATCGGTGATCCGTCCTATCGACAAGATATGCCTTCTCCGGATGATGTTTACGCTGAAAAAAATATATCAGGGATAGGACAATGGGTCAAACTCGGCCTCAACGCACCTGATTTTCAAGATGTCAACGAAAGCGAATGCATGTTGATACCTC
Source organism: Sulfuricurvum sp. MLSB (assembly GCF_000747095.1). Taxonomy (GTDB): domain Bacteria; phylum Campylobacterota; class Campylobacteria; order Campylobacterales; family Sulfurimonadaceae; genus Sulfuricurvum. The sequence continues at coordinate 1,505 of NZ_JQGL01000007.1, read as the reverse complement.
CGACAGGGACGGAAGAAGTTTTCTGGCTGTATCCGAAACAGACCAAAAACGGAACCTACAAAATTTCCGCCTACGTCAAACTCTTTACGTCAAAAGAATGCCGCGATTCCTTTAATCAAAAATTTTCCGACATCGTGGAAGTCGAAGTGGAAATAGCGTATGAAAATATCGTCATAACGATGCTGGCAGATCTTTGGGACGTATTTTGGGAAAAAGCCTTATGGTTTTGGGGCGCATTGCTGGCGCTCATATTTACACTCATTCTAAGGAAAGTCAAACAGCGTCTTGGAGATAAAGAGAACTAAGGAAGGAACAATGGCACACGAAAAACAGCGGCTCATCCTGCTTTATGACGGTACATGGAACGATCCGCAGGATCGCACCAATGTTTACAGACTTTCACGCAATATCCTAGACTACGACGGTGACGTCTATCAACGCTTTTTTTATGACCCGGGTGTCGGAACATCAGAGTTTACCCGTCTTCGCGGGGGATTATTCGGTACGGGGCTGAGCAAAAATCTCTTAGAAGGGTACGAATGGCTCGCCAGACGCTATACGCAAGGGGACGAAATCTGGGTATTCGGCTTCAGCCGCGGCGCCTTCACCGCCCGAAGCCTTGTGGGTATGATTCGAAAATGCGGTCTGTTGCACATCGCAACAGCGGATTTGCTTGATGAAGCCGAAAAACTTTACCGCGACAAGCACTCTTCACCGGACGGCGAGAACTGCCGCCTCTTTCGAACACACTACAGCCGTGAGGTAAAGATACATTTCATAGGCGTCTGGGACACGGTAGGCGCCTTGGGTGTGCCGGGAACCATGATCTCCGAGCATGAACTTTATTCCTGGCATGATACGCGCTTATCCAAAATCGTCGAGCGAGCCTATCATGCCGTCGCGCTGGATGAGCACCGAGCCGCTTATGATGCCGTGCTGTGGAGCGGTGAGAACGGAATGAAAAAGAGTGAACATATCGAGGTGGAACAGCGTTGGTTCATCGGCGCACACGCCAATGTAGGCGGCGGATACGGCGACGATCCGCTTGCCGATCTTTCTTTGGCATGGATGCAGGAAAAAGCCGCCGCCGCAGGGTTGAAACTGACGCCCTATCAGGCGTCATCCCACGCTTACGAGTCTGCACCGCGAGATTCGTACGAAGAGTTTCTCAAAGGCGGCTACAGCGCATTCCGAAACGTATTTCATTCCGGCAACGGCAGACACTACCGTCGGTTTGAGCAAGATCAGGAGGGCAATCTCGCTATCGGCGTGACGGTAGATCCTTCCGTATGGAAGCGCTGGAAAAGCATTCCGACATACAGACCGCCGACACTCATCGCGGCCGGTTTAACCCCGCCCGAACAATTTGATGCGTGACGTAACACGCCAAAGGCCGGGCTGAATACTTTCATTCTGATTTGGTCTTTTTTGATTTTTTATATCTCAAGAGCCTCTAAGCGATCTTTTCTATAATGGTGATATTTTTCAGAAGGATGGCACGATGA
>NZ_JQGL01000006.1 GCF_000747095.1 Sulfuricurvum sp. MLSB | reverse complement strand
CGGCGGCTGATCGGATCGGAGGGGATCACCCCCGAGCCGACGTCATTGAGGACAAACACGATGTTAGCGTCGATGGTTTCGAGCGCTTCGATTTCCGCGATCAGAGCCTCTTCGCTCTCTTCAAGAGAATTGAGTATCCACATCGAGATGCAGTCGACGAGGTAGGTTTGGTGCGGCTCTATCACACCCGCTAAATGACGAGTCTCTTCGAGAGTGATGAAGCTGTCGCCGCGCGTCAGGCGGTGTCTGTCGATCCGCTCTCCCATCTCGCTGTCGCCGAAGCTGTGGTCGTAGGTCGCGAGATAATAAGGTTTATCGGTCGCAATGGCGAGGGCTTTTGCCTCTGCCAGAGAGCTTTTACCTGATTTCTGTCCGCCGAAGTAAAGTATCTTCATTGCAAGAAGCTCTCCACTTTGCGGGTGATCTGCTCTTTGGTGATGCCGTTTAGGAGGGCGTAGACCAGCGCACCTCCCGCGCCGACCCCCTCTTTGGCCTCCCCTTCGTCGTAGAGTTTGAGGGCGGGATGAGCGGTGAGGGAGAAATCGAAATCGGCGTAATAGGCGTTGATCGTAAAATCGTTCATTTCCAACAGTCCTTTGATGTCGCTGGCGTTATCTTTGGCGACCCATTTCGTCGTGCAGAGGGCGATTTTCGAGCCGTCCAGTTCCCCTTCCATCATTTGAAGTATGCGATTGACAATGAGCAAGACGCACGCCATCTGCGTCCCCCCCGCCAAAACAATCGGGATGTCGCGGTTTTGCAGACCGAGGAGTAATCCGGCGTTGAAAATCAGCATATTGTCCCCCACTTTGGCGAGAGTTTCAAAAAGATCGTCGCTCTCATGGATGCGGGAGAGTGCTTGCTCGATAACGGTGTGCTTAATGTCGCTCGGGTCGTTTTTAAAACTGCTACTGAACTTCTCCCGCGCATCGTACCTCAGTGCCAAGGCCGTAGCGAGTGCCGTCGTCGTCCCTGCGGGGACCGATTCGCCTAGAATGATGTAATCGCTTTTTACGGACAGTTCCTGCGCAAACTGCACCCCTTTCTCAAACACCTCTTGCGCCGCGATGGCCGCATCCTGCGCAATCGAGTGGCTGGGATCAATCTTGAAATCGTGTATCGTAAAATACTCTACGCAGGGGGCAACCTCCAACCCGAGGTTCAGAAGCTCTATCTCTTGAAACGGGTGGAGCAGATGGACGGCGCGGGTAATGAGGGCGGGGGTGGGAACCCCTTTCGGGGTTTCGGCGATATTGCCCAGACTCCGCACCTCTCCGATGCTAATAAACTCCGCATCGAGCGTCGGGGTGAGGTGCAGCATCCCCGGAATCCCCGCTTGGGTGATCCCAGGGGTATCGGCCGTTTTGGTGTTGCTCATGCACAGGAAAAAACTGGCCCGTTTTCCCCGCAGGCTTTCGATGAAATCCTTGTTTCCCGTGATGGTTTTGATCATACTGATTTCTCCAATAATTCGTGATAGTTACCGCCGTTGAGATAGCGGTTGACGCAATAAAAGAGGGTTGCGTATTCGCGGTAGGAGCGAAATTCTTCCAACGTGATCGTTGCACCGTAGCTCTCCAGTAAAGCCTTTGTTTTTTTACTGCTGTCGCACCACGAGAGGTCGACGACGGCCAGATCGAAGAGAAAATCGCCGTTGCACGCCTGAGCAAAATCGATGACGCACGAGAGCCTCCCCTCCTCAAACAGTGCATTGTCCAAAAAAAGATCGCCGTGAATGATCCCGTCGTTGCGCAGGGGTAGATCGATTGCGGTGAACAGCGTTTCAAAAATCGGCATATCGGATTCGCGGATCATTTGTGCCAACCGCGATTTTTCGAAGAGCCTTTCGTTGGAACTTTGCAAAGTTGCTGTTTGGGTATGAAACTCCCGCATAAATGCCCCGATTTGTCGTATTTCAGCTACGCCGGCACTGTTGAGGCTCTTTCCACCGCAACGGCGGTAGATGAGGGCGGGTTTGCCGCAAATGCTCAACACCTCCCCCATAGGTTTCGCAAGAGGGAGCGTTTCGCAGAGGGCGAGAAGTTTTCGCTCCTCTTCCACCGCTTCTGCTTCCGCCGTTTCGAAGATTTTCAGCACCCGTTCACCGTCCAGAAAATAGACGCTGTCCATCACGCCATCAATACTTGCTTCAAGGGACGTGACCCCTAAAGAGGCGGGCAGATCCTTCGGGGTAATAACGGTTTTCACACCCACTGTACAACCTCATCTACCGATTTTTTACTCTCCCATCCCAGTTTCAGCAGTTCGGGTTCGTCGAGAAATTCGCTCACATATCCCATCGTCAGATAGCCGATCAGTTTGTACTCATCGCCGATCCCCAAAATCTTTTTCACCTTTTTGGGACGCAAAATACTCACCCAACCCACCCCGATATTGTGGGCGCGCGCCATCAGCCATAGGTTCTGGATCGCGCATACGACGCTGTACTCCCCCATCTTTTTTTGAGTTGTTTGCCCGAGGACGGCTTGGGCCGGTTTTTGGTACAGCACGGCGATGTTGAGGGGGGACTCTTTGATCCCTTCGAGTTTCAGCGAGGGATACAGTTCGCTGTCGCGGAATATCTCTTTGGCTTTGGCGTTTTCGCGCGCGAATTCGTTATAAATTTTTTCCCGTTTGGCGATGTCTTTGACGATGACGAATCTCCAGGGCTGGGAAAAACCGACCGAGGGGGCGGAAATCGCCGCTTCGAGAATCTCTTTCAGTACGTCATCGCTGATCGCTCTGTCGATAAAATGATGCCCCCGCACATCCCGTCGGGAACTGAGGATCGATTGCAGTATGGTTTGTGCGTGTACGTCAAATGCTTTCATAGGAGCCTCTTTGCGATGAGTGTCGGGTTGCTTCGAAAGAGGGTGTGCAGATACGTGCCGAACACGTTTTTATCGCTGTTTTGCCAGCTTCCGACGCTTCCGCCGTCCCCTTTTGAGAGGATGTCAAACCCGTTTGAATCATCGAGCGGTTTCGTATAGTGGAACGCATGCCCTTTTACCCCCTCTTCGTTGGTGTAGTACCCCAGCCGCTGGAACCGCTTTTCGAGGGTAAAGGAGACGTCCAGAATCCCGCTCATTTCTTTGTCGTCAACGTACCGGCCAAGATAGAGAAGCCCGGCGCATTCGGCATAAATCTTTTTTGTCCGGGCATGCTCGATCAGCGAGTTTTTAAACGTTTCGGCTGTGCGGATCGAGCTGTACGCTTTGGGCGTCTCGACGTAGCCGCCGCAGATATAGACGCTGTCGCACTCCTTTGGGATCGTCTCGTCATGCGAGGGGCGGACGATAATGACGTCGGCGAACACCTCTTGCAAGAATCGGAGGTTGTCATAGTACAAAAAGGAAAAATTTTCATCGTTTACCACCGCTATTTTCATATCGGTTTTCGGCAGTGCTGCAAACGGATACGCCGCATTTTCTTTGGCTTCGCACGCCCCCAGCGCTTTGATCCCCTCGATATCGATATGTTCCAGCACCTCTTGGGAGATGGCTTCGAGTTTGTCCATGTCGTTTAGATCGAGTCCCAGATGGGTATCTTTTAACGCGGTCAGATGATCGGGGATCCACCCCAGAACGGCGACATCGTCGAAATCTTTTTCGATCTGATTTTTAATCAGTTCGTAATGGCTTTGTGAGCCGATACGGTTAAGGACCACACCCCGAATCGTATTGCCCCTTTTATAGGTTTTCAGCCCCTTTAAAACGGCGGATACGGTGATGTAGCTTCCGCTTCCGTCCAGCAGCAGAATCGTCGGGATGCGCAGCAGTTTGGAAATATCGTAGGCGCTACTTTTTTTATCCATCCCGTCATAAAACCCCATGACCCCCTCGAGTATCGAAACGGCTTTATCGCTGTAGCGGTTGTAGAGCCATTGCAGCTGCCGCGCGTTCATCATGAAGCCGTCGAGATTGATGCTCGGGGTTCCGCAGATTTTTGTATGGAACTGCGGATCGATAAAATCGGGCCCCGTCTTGAACGGGCGGACGGAATCTTTGAAATAGTACAGCAGGGCGGAGGTGAGGATCGTTTTGCCCTGATTCGAGGAGATCGCGCTGATGCAGAGGTTAATCATGGCTTCTCTTTCGTTTTAGGATGATGTAGATAAAAAACGGCCCGCCGATAAACGAGGTGACCACCCCGATGGGGACTTCCGAAACCGTTCCCAGATTACGCCCGATCAGATCGCACGCGACCAAAAACACCCCGCCGTAGTAAAAGACGCTAAGGATGAGCTTGTCGCTGCTTTTTTTGTAGATGAGCCGGATGATATGGGGGATGACCAGTCCGATAAATCCGATAGGCCCTACGATACTGACGCACACGCCGACGCTCAGCGAGACGGCCAGCAGGAGGATCAGATTAATTTTTTTGATCTCGATCCCTTTTAAAAAGGCATTCTCGTACGAGGTCAGGATCAGCTTGAGCTCTTTTTGATAGTGTACAACAATTCCGAGCAGTCCGAATGCCGCCGCGATAAGGGGATAGAGCGTGCCCATTCCGACGACATTGAGGCTTCCCATTGTAAAACGGATGATCGAATAGCTTTGCTCTAAATCGCTGATGGCGTAGATCACCATGAGTGCGGCGGAGTAAAAAAACGATAACGCGATCCCGATGAGAAGGAGCGAATTTGTTTGCGCCGCGTTCAACGTCCGGGCAAAAAAGAACAGCAGCAGAATCGTCGAAAACGCTCCCGCAAAGCTGAAAAAGGTGGAAAATGCCACCAGCGATGCGGGCAAAAAGACGATTCCGACGGCGGTAGCCAGCGTCGCACCGCTGGATACCCCGAGAGTGAACGGGGTCGTGAGCGAGTTGCGAAACACGGCCTGAAATACCAGTCCGCCCAGTGCCAATATGGCGCCGCTGAAAAATGCCACCGATACCCGCGGCAGCCTCAAATCCCAAAACAAAAGATATTCCATCGCGCCGGGGTTCAGAATATTGTGGATGTCCAGCGGTGTTTCTCCGACAAACGGGGCCGTTCCCAGAACCATCAACGAAAGGGCAAAGATAAAGAGTTTCATTGATAATTCACCATGAAATACTCATCCACCCGTTTGATCGAGTTTCCGAATAACCGTTCCAGATTGGCCGCATCGAAAAAATCGCGGCACGCTCCGTCGAAAACAAGTTCCCCCTGCCGCAAAAAAATGATTCGGTAGCCGAGGCGGTAGGCGAGATTCAGATCGTGCGTTATGACCATCTTCAGTCCCCGATGGCGTTGGAGCATCTCAAAAACCTTTATCTTTTTATCGCTGTCCAGATTCGCCGTCGGTTCATCGAAAATGCTCAATGCGGCATTGTGCAAAAGCCCTCCGGCGAACAAGACCAGCTGGCTTTCGCCGCTGCTGATGCTTTTGCAGGAGCTGTTTTTAAGGTGGTCGATTGTCAGATGCTTTAACATCTCTTCCATGTCGCCCGCAGAGGTGCCGTTGAACAAGCACAGTTCCAAAAACTCTTCCACATCGATGTAGTCGTCGAACACGTCGAGTTTGGAGGGGATGAAATTCAGTGCCTCCGCACGCCGTTTAGCGCAAAGCGACGCGACGCTTTCCCCGTCAACATAGACATTTCCGGTATCGTACAAACCGACGATCGCTTTGGCCAGCGTCGTTTTGCCCGCTCCGTTGGAACCCAAAATGACGGCATTCTCGTTGTCAAGCTCAAACGAGATGGTGCGCAAATAAGGGGTCGTGACATTATCAACGTGCAGTTTCAAGTAAAAATCCTCTGAAGTCATCGATAAAGTGTACGATCCTGTCGCTGGGGACCCCGGCATAGGCGCCCTCTTCGACAAAGACCGATTTGGTTTTGGCCGCATTGATGGGGAGCTTCATCCATGGGGCGATCAGTTGTTCTTCGGTGAACTTTTTTTCTTTCATCAGCGGGGCGAGGATGATCACGATATCGGGGTTGAGTTTGAGTATTTTTTCGAGATTGAGCACCGGTTGGCCTCTTTGGGTGCTCTGGAAGGCATTGACGTTGCCGCTGGCCTCGATGATGTCGTCAAAATAGAGGTTCTGCCCCGCGACAAAAATTTCTTTGGAAAACTCGGGATAGTATCCGATCGGAATGAGGATTTTTTTGTTTTTCACAATCCCTCTCAACCCTGCAAGGGATGTGTTGATCCGGCTGACGATCGCGGCGCTTTTTTCTTTTTTGCCCAGCAGCGCCCCCAGAGTGGCAACCGTTTTTCGGATCGAGTCGATGGTGTCGATTTTGACCACCAGCGTTTGAATCCCCAGTTTTTTGATTTTATCGCCCAGTGCCAGATTGTTTTCCTGCAGGATGACGATGTCAGGTTTCAGGGCCAGAATTTTCTCCAAAGAGGGGGAAAAGTACCCGCCAACCTTGGGGATTGCACTGGATTTGGGAGGGTAACGGCAATAGTCGGTATTGCCGACGATTTTTTCTCCCTCGCCCAATGCGAAAATGATCTCATTGATCGCCGGGCTGAGGGCGACGATCCGATCATACGCACTGAGCTGAAGTGCTAACAGCGTTACTAACAGCAGTTTTAATAGCATGCTTCCACCTTGTAGACCCACGTCATCGTTTTGGCATCCTTCAGCACATAGTTTTGTGCCATTGTATGAACCGATTGACCGTCGATCAGATAAAACCAGCCGAATTTACCGACGACCGAGCGTACCCCGTCTACCGATCTGACGAACGTGAATTTCCCTTTTTGGGAGGTTTCGACGCGACTGACCTGCTTGAGAAGTTCCAGCGCCGTTGTCCCCTCGGCATAATCAGCCATAATCACTTTATCAGGCGTATCGTTACCGTAGATGATTGTCACTTCGATTGGATCCGCCCGCAGCGTCAACCCGAAAAAAAGGATAAGTGAAAAATATTTCATTAAAACGTTACCTCTATTCCGGCGTAATAGGCCCTCGGGCTTGTCGCGTAATTGTTGACGCTTTGATAATACTTATCGGTAATATTATCGATTTTTCCGTATATTTTGACGTTTTTACTCAGATCATAGTCGGCAACGGCATTGGCAACCGTGTATTTTCCCGTTTGTACCCCGAGGTCGTTATCGCTGTCGTATCGGCTTCCGACGTACTCACCGCTCATTCCCAGATGCCATTTGGCCAATCCGTAATAATCGAATCCGAATTTGAGATTTTCTTTGGCGCGGCGCCGTAAATTTTCACCGCGTTGATTTTTCGCGCTGAGACGGGTGTAGCTAAGCGAGAGGAGCGCATTGTCGGCCACCTCTTTTTTACAGCTTGCTTCCACCCCTTTGATCTTGGAGGTTCCGTCTATATTGTTGTAGGAGGAGGTTGCAAAATCGTAATCGATCATCTCTTTGATGCGGCTCTCAAAGTAGGTGAGGGTAAACCCTTTATACCCGAGGGACAGATCATAGCTGCGGGTGTCTTCGGAGGCAAGCGAGTTGTTGCCGTAGGTCGGATCGTACAGTTGAAAAAGGGTCGGTACGTTGTAGGCCGTGCCGTAGTTGGCGCAGAGGTACGCATCGTCCGTAAGCGAGTGCTTTACCCCTATCTTTCCGGTTGTTTTATCGTTGAACGCGTCATACGTGTCTCTGCGCAGGGACTCCGTGATGAGGGTATCCGCGCCGACGTTATTGGCGTTGGTGATAAAAAAGGCCTTGTTGGTATAGCGTTTGTTGAGCCGGTTAAGATGCTCGAACGATTTGTAATCGCTTCCGATCACGATGAAATCGCTGTCCCGATAGGCGATCTTTGAGTTGATGCCGTACTCGTCGACCCGGCCGTCATACGTCGACCCGTTCGAGTAATCGCGCTCAAACTTTGAGCGGTTGGCGTAGAACGTGGTGAGGGCGCTATCGTAGCGATTTTCGTACAAGAGCTGACTCAATGCCTCTTTTTTGTCGTAGCTTGCCGTCGAATCGCCGGTTGAGTTGTCGTATTCGGTATAGACGTCAATATCGGTATGGGAGAATCTGAGGGTATTGGCATCATCAAACCGATAGCCCGCCTTCACGTTGAGGGTCCGGTTTTCGTACCCGTCGTCTTCGTATCGTTTGATGTCGGCATAGCGTCCGGCATAGGAGGTGAAGCCGTCCGAAACAATTTTATGGGCTCCGAGTTGAAGATCGAGCTTTCCGTTGTTGTGCGACAGTGAAGCTCCGTATTTTTTGGTGCTGAAACTGCCGTATTCCCATCGGGCGTTGAGCGTTGTTCCGGGGGCGCTTTTTTGGGTGATGATATTGACGATTCCGGCACTTGCTTCGCTCCCCCAAACGCCGCTTTGGGCCCCTTTGATCACTTCGATCCGCTCAATGTCGTGCAGCATCAGGTGCTCGAAAGAGGCCCCGTCCATCGAGGTGTTGTCGTTGTAGCGGATCCCGTCGATGAGGACGAGGGTTCTTTTGGAGTCAAATCCGCGCAGATAGACGGAAGCGGATTTGCCCAGTCCGCCGTTACTGACGATGCCGATTCCGGGAAGCGAATTGAGTGCCTCGGTAAGCGTGGTATAGTGTTTTTCGTCAATGTCGGCCGCGGTGATGACGTGTATGTTAGCGGTGACAGAATCGAGGGATTGTTCGGTTTTTGACGCACTGATTACAATCGGGTCAAGATCGAGAGTATCGGCCTCTAACGAGGCGACTAATGTTGCCGTGGCAATGAGTGAGAAGGTGTATCGGTACATAAGCGTCCTTGAAACATAGTCGTAAAAACGGATGAGGTCAGGACACTTTTTGGCGGCGATACGGTTGAGTAGGTGTAAATAGGGTGGGTCGGGCAGATCCAGATAATTTTGTGGATGATCTGCAGCAGTCGGAGTTCGGAAGCATATGCCTGAATGGCAACGAGTGAAAAGTAGGTTTTTCCAAATCCCTTCGGTGCTCTCACGCTCCGCCTCCTGTGCTAAATGAGGCGGTATTATAGCACAGGGGAGGCGTCAGCTTTTAAACTGTCCCAGCTGGGCGTTAAGGCTGGTCGCGGCATCGTAGAGTTCGCCGGCGATTTTGGAAATTTTGGTGATCTCTTCCTGATTGCTTTGGGAGAGATTGGACATCTCCGAGACTTTACTGATGATCTCGTTGATTTTGCGGGCCATCGCTTCGGCGGCTTCGACGCTTTGGCGGCTGGCATCGACGTTTGAGCGTAGAACCTGCGCGGCGGAGTCGATTTTGACATCGATCTCTTCGCTTCGCTCGGCAAGGCGTTCGATATTCTCGCTGTTGGTGCTCATCATGTCGGACGAATCAGAGATCGACTGGATGACGACCGAAATCGTCGAGTTGATCTCGGTAAGGCTTTTCTGCGTCCGTTCGGCCAGCTTGCGCACCTCGTCGGCAACAACGGCAAACCCGCGGCCGTGCTCGCCGGCGCGGGCCGCTTCGATGGCTGCATTGAGGGCGAGAAGGTTGGTCTGATCGGCAATGTCGGAGATAATGCCAAGAACTCCGCTGACGCTGGCGGCATCGCTGGAAAGCTGGGTAAAGCGTTCCGCTAGATCGTTACTCATCTGAGTCGTGCTGTGGATCTCGCGGGTAATGACATTGGCGATCTCGCGAACGCTGTTAAGCTCTTCTTCGGTAGAACGGCTATTGTCCAGCGTGCTTTTAGCCATGTTGACGCTTTGCTCCAGCGTTTCACCGATCTCGGCAGCGGTCGCGTTCGTATTTTGGGCGATCGTATTGGTTTTTTCCGATTGGACGGAGAGGTTGCTCGCGGCGTTGTTGAGCGTAGACGTCGAACCGACCGCGGATGTCGTAATACGCTTGGTGTCATTGATCGTATTTTGGATTTTGGCAATAAACTGATTTAAATAATCGCTGGCAATCCCGATTTCATCGTATTTGTTCAAAATCGGGAGACGCTTGGTCAAATCGCCGTTCCCGTGAGCCAGATCGGAGGAGACATGATCGAGCTCTTCGATCGGGCCGAGGATGCTTCTGCCCGAGAAATAATTGATCGCGATCAGCGTAGCGGTCAGAATGCTTCCGAGGATCATGAACCATTTGAAAAAACCTGCCCGCAATTCATCAAAATAATCGGCCTTATTGATTCCCGGAACGACCCACATGTCCCATGCGGGAATATAGCGGTAAGCGGCGATTTTATCCTGACCGGTCGTGGCCGAATGGTATTCGTAAATCCCCCCCTCTTTGTGAGAACGGATTTCATCGATGTAATCGTGCCCGGCCAGACTTTCACCCTCTTTTTTTGGGTGAACCCGCATGATTCCTTTGCTGTCAACCAGATAGACATAACCGCTTTCGCCGATTTTGATCTTGAAAATGTCTTTCTTGAATTTTTCATCGTTATACGCTTCGGGGGAGGTTTCGGAGATATAGACAACGGTTTGTTCGAGCGAGTCGGCAACGGTATTGAGATCGCTCGTCATGATCGTCTTGATCGAGCTTGTCGCGATGAAGTATGCTACAATGACACTTACCAAAATCGCCCCTATGGCGGCGATCAGATTGATAATAAATTTGCCTTTGATCGTGTTAAAAAGATGCATTATAGTCCCGTCCGTCTTTTGTGAAATATTCACCATTGTAATTTTGTTTTTCTAAAGCGAAGGTAAAATATGAGATATTCTTATCTAAAGCAGATCGTCGGTTACATGCAGCGCTTCGGAAAAATCGTTGCTGCCTACCGGTACAGCGACACCGGCATACGTCTTGTTTTTGATTCTGACAACACCTGGAATTTCGATATGGCTCGCGGAAATTCCACCATCACGATCGGCGAGAGTGTCCACCGGGCAAAAATGTATCAGGCTCCGTTCGACGTTTTGTTGGCCAAACGGTTCAATCGCGCTTCGATCACCTCCGTTACCCTGCACAACGAGGACAAGATCATCCGCCTCGCAGTCACGATGAGCGGAGCGTACAAAAGCGAAGCCACGATCCTTCAGCTCGAATTCACCGGCAAGCACACCAATGCGATCATTCTGGACAAAGACGAAGTCGTTCTTGAGTCGCTGCGCCATATCGATGCGGACGTCTCCAGCCGAAGTGTTCGCGTCGGTCAAAAACTGCTCAATCCTCCCAAACTCCCGTTTGTTCCCAAGGAATACCCGCTTGCCGACGTGCGTGCCTTTTTGGTCGAGGAGTTTCAAAGACTCGGCGCGGAAAAGCTTGAGAGACTTAAGCATGAAAAAACGGCGCTGCTCAATAAACGGCTCGCGCAGCTGCAAAAACACCTTGACGCCCTGGAAGACGAATCGGCGCTGATGCAGGAGTCGCAGGAATCGCAGCATGCGGGGCATTTGGTTTTGGCGAATCTGGGCACGATCAATCCCTATGCGCCGTTTGCGGAGGTGAGCGATTTTGACGGAACGGCGCTTCGTCTGGAACTTCCATCGGGGTGCAGCACTGCCGCCGGATGCGCGGAAGCGTTTTTCAAACGTTCCAAAAAAGCGAAGCAAAAGGCGCTCGGCCTGCATCAGGAACGGCGCAATCTGGAAGCAAAAATACGCCACCACAAGCTGTTCATACAAACCCTTAACGAAGCCAAAACGCCCGAAGAGATCACTCTTTTGTTCCCGGCCAAAACGGCACTGTCCAAGCTGAAAACCTCCGATTCCGTTGCCGAATTCTGGATCGAAGGGGTCAAGGTATCGCTCGGAAAGAGCGAAAAAGGGAACATCGAGCTGCTGCGCAATGCCAAAGCGCGCGACATCTGGATGCATCTCAAAGACCGCCCTTCGGCACACGTTGTGATCACGACCGACAAGCAGCAGCTTCCCGAGAGGCTGCTGGAAGCGGCGGCAAAATTGTGCGTTGATTTTTCGGTATTTGAAAAAGGACGCTATCTGGTCGATTATACTCCGCGAAGAGAAGTAAAAATGGGAGAGGGCGCAAACGTCCTTTATACCAACTACAAGACCTTGAGTGTTGAGAAAGGATAGAAATCATGGCTGTCGGTCCTATCGGTAACGCGATTTATGTCAATCAGCAGATGGCGACGGTCGCGAGTGAGAAGAATGCGGTGTTGAACCGATTTGAATTGCAGACGCTGGCCGCCGCCTCGGCGGCTCAGGAAGCACAAAAAGAGGTCGAAGAAGTCCGTCCTCCCGAAGAAAATCATGGCGTTGATCCCGATCGCGAACATACCAAAGAACAGGCCGAACAAGAAGGGCGCCGTTCGGAATCGGAAAACAAGTCTGAAGAAGATGCGTCGGAAGCGCAACCGCCGCTGCATCTGCTCGATATTAAAGTGTGATGCGCTATAATCCGCTAATTTAAACCATCGGTCAAAACAATGCAAACCGCAAAAAATTCAATCAAAGATCGTATCGGAACGGCAATCGTTCTTGTTGCCGTTGTCGTCACTGTCGGCCTTATCAACAATTTCTGGCTCATGTGGATGGTGCTGGGGGTTGTGTACCTTCTTGCGTTTCACGAAGCGATGCGCCTTTTTGAGATCAATAATAACTCGTTGTATGCGTATGCGGCGATTTTATGGCTCGCCGCGGCGCTTTATCCGTACGGAGAAGATCTTTTTGTCATTGCGGGGCTCATTTTCGCCGCTGCGGTAGCCTATACGCAAAATATTCCGTGGAAAAACTTTTTTCCGTTTGTGTATCCGACGGCAGGGATGCTTTTTACTCTCAGCATGTATCAAGAATACGGGATTACCGCATTGCTGTGGCTTTTGGTCGTCGTCGCATCCGCAGACGTCGGAGCTTATTTCGTCGGACGAAGCGTCGGGAAAACTCCTTTTAGTGTCTCAAGCCCCAGCAAAACGCGCGAAGGAGTGTACGGCGGTATCGCCGTTGCAACGGTCGCAGGTTTCTTTATCGGCGTGATGATCGTTGATATCACGCAGGCGGTCATCATTTCGATGATGGCGGCCATCGGTGCGGTATTCGGAGATTTGTTCGAGAGTTACCTCAAGCGTAGAGCCGGGGTCAAAGACAGCGGGTCTATCCTTCCCGGTCACGGCGGTATCCTTGACCGTATTGACGGCTATCTGTTCGCATCGATCATTATGCTCGTTCTACTTCGGGGACTTGTTTGATCCTTCTGGGTTCCACCGGCTCAATCGGCGTTAACGCCCTCTTGATCGCCGAACAATTCGGTCTGAGCGTCGATACGCTTGTCGCCGGACGCAATATTGATCTTCTGAACGCCCAAATCGCCAAACACTCCCCCAAACGGGTGATTGTTATGCGCGATGAAGACCGTGATTCGGTCCATCATCATGATGTTCGTGCCGGAGAAGCGGCGATCCTTCAGGCTATCGAAGAATCCTCTTCCATGCACGTAGTCAATGCTTTGGTCGGTTTCGTCGGTTTTCGTCCGACGCTCAAAGCTCTTGAATGCGGGAAGAAAGTAGCGCTCGCAAACAAAGAGTCACTCGTCGTCGGAGGCGCATTTGTCGATACCTCTACGATTGTGCCGATCGATTCGGAACATTTCGGGCTGTGGTATCTCAATCAAAGCCAAAGACCCGTACGGCGGATGGTCGTGACCGCCAGCGGAGGAGCATTCCGGGACTGGCCGCTAGAGGATCTTCGCAACGCGACGCTTGAAGACGCGCTCAAACATCCCAACTGGTCGATGGGACGTAAAATAACGATCGACAGCGCTTCGATGATGAACAAACTGTTTGAACTCCTCGAAGCACGGTGGCTTTTTGGAGAAGGGGAATACGATGCGCTGATCGAAACCCGGTCGCTGATCCATGCCCTGATCGACTACACCGACGGATCGACGACGGCGCATTTTGCGTATGCCGATATGCGTCTTCCGATTGCGTATGCGCTGATGGGACGGGTTGACACCCCCATCGTCGATCGGATCGATCTGACCCGTGTCGGATCGCTGGAATTTCGATCTATCAAGACGGAACGCTATCCGGTATGGGAAATCAAAGATGACCTTCTTCGCAATCCGGAACGCGGCGTCATCGTCAATGCGGCGAATGAAGCGGCGATAGAGCGCTTTATACGGGGAGAAATCCGTTTTGTGGACATCGCCAAATCGATTCTCAAATCGTACGAGACATTTACTCATGCCCCTGCATCCGTCGAAGAGATATTTGAGATCGATACGGAAGTGCGGGCATATGCCGCAGGGATAACCTGTTGAAAGTTCTTATCCTGCACGGCTGGGGCGGGAGTGACAACCCCCATTGGCAGGCATGGCTTGCAGGCGAAATCGCTAAACAATACGGCACCGTCAGCTTTCCCCTGTTGGATAATCCCCACTTTCCCAGCAAAAACAGATGGATGAAGCAGGTCAAAACGCTGCTGAGCGATTTTCAACCGGATGTCGTTATCTGTCATTCCCTCGCCAATATCCTCTGGTTCCATTTGTGCCATGACGGGGAGATCAGCCCCGTAAAACGACTTCTTTTGGTAGCGCCGCCGAGCCTGTCGTGCGGGCTTGAAACCCTCAAAAGCTTTTTCCCTCTCGACGCTCCCTCAACATTGTTTGCCGAAGAGGTATTGTTGGTAACTTCCGACAATGATCCGTACATGACGCCCGAAGAAGCCCTTTCTTTGCAAAAAGCGCTGGGAACCGAAATGAACGTATTTCACGACGCCGGGCATATCAATGCCGAATCCGGATTCGGCGAATGGCCGTGGGTCAAAGAGTGGGTATTGCAATGATCCTGAGTATCGAAAGTTCATGCGACGACAGTTCAATCGCCATTACTGAGATTGCGACGAAAAAACTGATCTACCATAAGAAGATTTCGCAGGAACTGGAGCATTCCAAATACGGAGGAGTCGTTCCCGAGCTTGCAAGCCGCTTGCATGCGCAGGCATTGCCTGCGATTCTCAGCGAATGCGAACCGTGGTTCTCGCAGCTCAAAGCCGTTGCGGTGACGAATGCGCCGGGTCTTGCCGTTACCCTGATTGAAGGAGTGATCATGGCCAAGGCGCTCAGTATCGCTCTCTCGATCCCAATCATTCCCGTGAATCATCTCAAAGGGCATATCTATTCTCTTTTTATTGAACGCGAAGCGCGATTCCCGGCAACGGTGCTACTCGTATCGGGCGGACACACACAGGTGATCGAAGTCGAATCGCTGGATACGATGCGCACCGTTGCCACGACGATGGACGACAGCTACGGCGAGAGTTTTGACAAAGTGGCCAAAATGATGGGGTTGGGGTATCCCGGCGGCCCGCTGATCGAACGGCTTGCCCGAGAAGGAGATGCAAAACGGTTTGCGTTCACCGTTCCGCTGTGGCAGTCGCCGCTCATCGCGTTTAGCTACTCGGGATTGAAAAATCAGGTCCGTTTGGCGGTTGAAGCCGCAAGTGAGGTAGATTATCCCGACATCGCCGCCGCGTTTCAGACGACCGCAACGGCACATTTGATTCAAAAGCTCAAAAAATACTTCAAAGCGCATCCCCCGAAACGGTTTGCTATCGTCGGCGGTGCCAGTGCCAACCGTTACCTCAGGGAACAGCTTGAAATACTACTTGCTCCGCATGGAACCGAACTTCTATTGGCCGATTTGAAATTCTGTTCGGACAACGCTGCGATGATCGGGCGTGTTGCGGTCGAACACTTCTTACGCGGCGAATATACCGACCACCGCTCTATCGCCGTCAGCCCCCGCTGTAATCTGTAAAAGAACTTAAGCCGAAACACCTCTTGGATAATTCAGAGTGAAATTATCCGAATTAAGTACAATTTTCGTACCAAACACAAACAGGAGCTATAATATGGCAACAACAATGCTAAAAGGTAACGTCGTTAACCTTGCGGGTAACGAAGTAAACGTAGGTGATAAAGCACCACAGGTAACGGTTGTAAACTCAAACGGTCTTGCAGACAAAGTAGTCGGCGGAGCAACAGGTAAAAAACAATTGATCGTTGTCGTTCCTTCACTGGATACTGCGGTATGTGCTACTGAAACACGTAATTTCAATAAGCGTGCGTCTGAAATCGCGGGTGTTGATTTGACAATCGTTTCTATGGACCTTCCATTTGCGGGCGGACGTTTCTGTTCAACAGAAGGTATTGAAAACCTCGTAGTCGCTTCGGATTTCCGTAACAAAGATTTCGCAAAAGCTTACGGCGTATTGATCGCTGACGGCCCGCTTGCAGGTGTTACATGCCGCGCTATCTTTGCCGTTAACGAAGAAGGTACGGTTACGTACAAAGAGATCGTTCCTGAAATCACCGCAGAGCCTGAATACGAAGCTGCATTGGCTGCCGTTAAATAATCTCTCTTTTCCCCCTTATGGGGGAATCCTCTTTAAAACTTCTGATTGTTATTTGCATTTGAGAACGATTGTGTTCCCCGATTGCTTCAGCGTGTAATCGTAACGACCGTCCAGCATAATGGTCGCGCGGGCAAATGTCCCGTGATGCGTTAGAGCGGCATTGGTGTACGGCGCCGCACTCAGCGCTTTTTCTTCTTTATCGAACGGTTTGATGTGTTTGAAATCAAGAACGATACGGTTAGGATTGCTCAGCGCAAAGTGACGCATCAACGGCGCTGCCGATGTGACCCTCAGCTCTTTTTTCGTGCTTGCCATTTGAATAAACTTAAGCTGGGCGGACGAGACGCTTTTGGCGTTAGTCGGGATTGCCGATGACTTCCCGCCTTGCGTTATGAGCAGAGATTTGTGCCAGTCGATGGCTTTGTCCAGATCGATTTTGCGGGTTTCAATGCTTCCGTCGGCGTTTTGATAGGTGATAGTGATCTCTTTGAGAATCCTTGCCTGATCGGGCAGGTTATAGCTGAGTGTCCCAAGAGGAGGAACGTTGTCGGGAATATTGGATGTGACTTGTTTGGCTGAATCATTCACAGAAAAAAAAGGATTTTCTCGGGCAATTAACGGGGATAACAGAAGAATGCAGGCAAGAAGTGATGATTTCATAATTCCCTTTCTTGGTTAGGTCAATCCCGGCACAGATGTTGAGCAATACGGTTCTGATAAGAGGCCGTATTACTCAGCATCGGCGTCAAGTTCTTTGAACTCAAAATACTGTTTTTGCAGGGCAGCGTTTTCAGCTTTAAGACGTTCGATATCCTCGATAAGATAATCCTGGTGTTCTTCCAGATCAAGCAATACGCTGAGGGAATTATTACCGAAGAAGATGAGGCCCATATAAATACCTGCAATCAGAACGGCCGCTACGGCAATCAAGAATTTAAGAGTCGAAAGACCGAAATAGCGTTCGGTCAGACTCTCATGCTCTCCCTGCTCAAGCAGACGCTCATCTTGTTGCATTAGTTAAAAAGAGTATTTCCCAAATATTCGCCGTACATTACTTCATTTTCGATTTCAAGCAAACGGTTGTATTTGGCCGTACGTTCGCCGCGCGCAGTCGAGCCGGTTTTGATCTCGCCGCAGTTCAGTGCGACGGCAAAGTCGGCGATAAACGCATCTTCGCTCTCGCCGGAGCGGTGAGACATGACGCATTTGTATCCGTTGCGTTGTGCCAGACGGACGGTGAGCATGGTTTCAGACACAGAACCGATCTGATTAGGTTTGATCAAAATGGCGTTTCCGATCCCTTTCTCGATCCCTTCGGCAAGGATATTGGCGTTGGTTACGAACAAATCGTCTCCGACGAGCTGCACTTTGTCTCCCAGACGTTCCGTCAAAACTTTCCAACCCGCCCAATCGTCTTCGCTTAGGCCGTCTTCGATGGATACGATCGGATATTTAGCGCAAAGCGCTTCATAATAGCCGACAAGTTCTTCGGATGTCAGAGTGCGTCCTTCGGACTCAAGGCGATAGCCGCCTTCGCACACCAACTCGGAACTGGCAACGTCCAGCGCGATAGCGATTTGTTCGCCCGCTTTGTATCCCGCTTTAGTGATCGCTTCCATGATCACTTCGATCGGCTCTTCGTTGTTTTTCAGGTCAGGCGCAAATCCGCCCTCATCACCCAATGCGGTATTGGCACCGCGGTCTTTAAGGATTTTTTTGAGGTTGTGATAGACTTCGGCAGATGCACGCAGGCCGTCGGCAAAATCGCTGAATCCGATCGGCATGATCATGTATTCTTGAAAATCGACGCTGTTGTCCGCATGGCTTCCACCGTTGATGATGTTGAGCATCGGTACCGGCATAACCATCGCATTCGCACCGCCGAGATAGCGATAAAGGGGAATCCCAAGGCTCTTGGCAGCGGCACGTGCAACCGCCATTGAGACACCCAGTACGGCATTTGCGCCGAGATTGGAGTAGTTGTCCGTTCCGTCGAGTTCTTTCATCGCGGCATCAACCATCGCCTGGTTGTACGGAGAAAGGCCCATGATCGCGTCGGCGATTTGGCTGTTCACGTTCTCAACCGCTTTGAGAACCCCTTTGCCCATATAGCGGCTATCATTGTCACGCAGCTCAAGCGCTTCGCGTTTGCCCGTACTGGCACCGCTTGGGACGATGGCGCTTTCGCGTGTTCCGTCGCTCAATTGAACCGTTGCTTTGACGGTCGGATTGCCGCGTGAATCCATCACTTCAATGGCACTTACTTCATCAATAAAAATCATTCATCTACCTCGTTTATATCAGATTCATCCATGGCCATGATGTTGTTAACACCCATAGCCGCTTTTATTTTGTCTTCGACTTTTTTTGCCAGTTCGGGGTCTTCTTTGAACTTCTGTTTGACGTTTTCACGCCCTTGACCCAATTTTACGTCTTCAAAACTGAACCACGCACCGCTTTTATCGATAATATCGAGTTTGACGCCGTAGTCGACGAGTTCTCCTTCTTTGGAGATCCCTTCGCCGAACATGATATCAAATTCCGCTTGACGGAACGGCGGTGCCACTTTGTTTTTGACGACTTTGGCTTTGACGCGGTTACCGATCTGGCTTTCGCCTTGTTTGAGGGTCGCGATTTTGCGAACATCGATGCGAACCGATGCGTAGAATTTTAGCGCATTTCCCCCCGTCGTTGTCTCGGGAGATCCGTAACCCATCGTTCCGATTTTCATACGGATCTGATTGATAAAAATGATCGTGCAGTTCATTTTGTGCATGATACCGGTCAGTTTACGCAATGCTTTGGACATAAGACGTGCCTGAACCCCGACTTGCTGGTCGTTCATCTCCCCTTCGATCTCGACTTTGGGAGTCAAGGCCGCAACCGAGTCGACGACGATCAGATCCACGGCGCCGCTTCGGACAATCGTTTCGACGATGTCGAGCGCCTGTTCGCCATAATCAGGCTGGGATACCAGAAGGTTTTCAACATCGACACCGAGATTTTTGGCGTATCCGACGTCCAAAGCATGTTCCGCATCGATAAAGGCACATACACCGCCTGCTTTTTGACACTCTGCGGTGATTTGCAGACTGAGTGTCGTTTTACCCGAACTTTCCGGTCCGTAAATTTCGACGACACGTCCTTCGGGAACGCCGCCGATTCCGAGTGCCAGATCCAGACCGATGGAACCGGTGCTGATAGCGTTGATCGGTTCGATCTCTTTGTCGCCCAAGCGCATCAACGTCCCTTTTCCGAACGTTTTATCGATTTGCTTCATCGCCAGTTCCAGCGATTTGAGTTTGTTTGGATCCATCATGCGTTGCTCCTGATTCTGTATTAGGTTTATAGATAAGGCAATAATATGACAAATTGAAATACATTTTAAAAATATGACAAATTGAAATATTAAAATTCACACTAATGGAATGGTATTATTTTATCGTTATTTCGTTAAAATTTAATTGATTTGTCCAGAAATGAAGGAACCCTAGGTGAAAAAAACGGTTATTGCCCACTCCCCCGACGCCGATGACATTTTTATGTATTACGCCATAAAATTTGGGTGGGTAGGGAAAAAAGATACTGTTTTTGACAATATCCCTCTTGATATTGAAACCCTTAACACCGAAGCGCTCAAAGGGACGTACGATATTACCGCCATCAGTTTCGGCCTCTATCCCCATATCCGAAACGATTACGCTTTGTTGCGAACGGCCGTGAGTTTCGGTCAAGGGTATGGCCCAAAACTGATCCGCAAAAAAGAGACAGTACTTAAAAAGCGGTTCAAAGTCGCCCTCAGCGGAAAATTCACGACCAACGCCCTGTTGTTTCGGATCGCCTACCCCGATGCCAAAATCGTCTATATGAATTTTTTGGAGATCGAACAAGCGGTGCTCGAGGGGGTCGTCGATGCCGGGGTACTGATACACGAGAGTATTTTGGGATACGATGAGAGCCTTGAAGTCGAGCGCGAACTGTGGGACGTTTGGCAGGAGCTTGCGGGGCGCGAACTGCCGTTACCGTTGGGCGGAATGGCGATCCGCCGCTCATTGCCGCTAACGTCGGCGATTGAGTATGAAAATATTTTGACCAAAGCGGTCCAGATCGCCCGCGATCATAAAGAGACGCTCTCCACAATGCTATTGGAGCGCTCACTGGTGCGGATCGACGCCCCGACGCTGGAAAAATATCTGGAACTGTATGCCAACGATGAGTCGATTACCCTCAGCGAAACCCAGTACAAAGCGATAGAAGTGTTGTTTGATTTGGGATACAAACATGGGTTCTTCGACGCGAAGATCGACCCGCGCGACTTTATGATTCCTCTTGAATATACTGAGTTGAGGTATTCGTAAATGATACAGGAAGAGTTGATCGGGTTAGGGATCGAAACATTCAAAATTGCGCTGATACTTGCGCTTCCGGCATTGCTTGTAGGGATGTTTCTTGGGCTTGCGGTGAGTATATTTCAGGCAACGACCCAGATCAATGAGATGACACTGAGTTTTATCCCCAAAATCATCGGAATCGTTGTCGTCATCATTCTGACAATGCCGTGGATGATGAACACGATGGAAGATTTCACGATCCGCATTTTTAATATGATTCCGACGTTTATGCAATGAATACCAAAACGGTCAATTTCTCAACTTTCAGTTCTATCCGTATCGGCCCGACCGTCGATGTCGCACTGATCGAAGACGATATTGTTCCCGAAGGGCACGTGATCGTCGGAAGCGCGAACAACCTTCTCGTATCGCCGAATCCGCCGCCGTTGATGATGCTCTCAAAACAGTACGATTTTATCCGCATCGAAAACGACCGACTGCGCATCGGTGCGGCAACACCCGGCGGAAGGGTCGTCTCTTTTTGCAAAAAAAACGACATCGCCTACTTCGAATACCTCTCCAAGCTCCCCGGCACGCTCGGCGGAATGCTGAAGATGAATGCGGGACTTAAAGAGTATGAGATTTTCAACCATCTTATCGCGATCCGCACCCAAAGCGGATGGATACCCAAAGAACAAATCGACTACGGTTACCGCAAAACATCGATCAATGAGGTCGTATTCGAAGCGGTATTCGAACTGGAAAAAGGATTTTCGCCTGAGCGTCTGGAAATGTTTGCGCAGATGCGTTCCAATCAGCCGCATGAGCCCAGTGCCGGGAGTTGTTTTAAAAATCCGCCGGGTGATTATGCCGGACGGCTGATCGAAGCGGTCGGGCTGAAGGGGCAACGGCAGGGGGCAATGGCATTTAGCGAGGTGCATGCCAATTTCCTCGTCAATTACGGTGGCGGAACGTACGAGGATGCAATGGCTTTAATCTCGGAAGCGCAAAGTCGGGTGAGAGAGGCTTTCGGCATTGATTTGCAATGCGAAGTGGTGAGCATAGAGTTGAAATTTGACGAAAAAATGATAATTTACCCTTGACTTTGATCGTCAGTGTTGGGTAGAATGACGATGAAACTCAACAATTGAAAGGGTTTATACGTTACAATGATTGTGAGTTATATCCGTTCCGATAAAGATTTTGACTGCGTTTACGAACAGCTCAAACTGATTAACGGTTACGCAGATCAAAAGGGATTGTTGATCGATGAAGAGATGGTGGATCAAACCTCTCAAAGCAAACGGCTGTCCGAACGCACTGAAGTAGTCCAGTTTTTCCGTTCCCTACACGATGACATGCTGATCGTGTACGATACATGGGCGCTTAGCAGCCATATTGAGGATCTGGTGCAGATGCTCAGCTGCCTGCTCAAAAACGGCAATACGATCAAGCTGGTCAAACCCGGCGTTTTAATTGACCGTAAAAGTGATACAATGGTGGTTTTGGGGCTGATCGATCAGCTTCGTCAGGTATTGCAAGACGATGCAAAAAAAGGGATAGGGCGTCCGAAAGGATCCAAGTCCTCATCCAAATTCGATATTCATCTTGAAAAAATTATCGACTTGCTCAAGCAACGACGCAGCGTGAGTGAAATCGCACGCATTTTAGGGGTAAGCCGAAGCTCGTTGAAAGATTACGTCGAATCGCGCGAACTCAAAGAAGTCGTCAGCGGCGTATTCGGCGCGGGCAACGACGAAGAAGCGGAAGCAATGGTGATCGGGACAATACGTTGCCCGATGGTAGAAACAAGCTCAAAGGAGGTTTAATGAGCGAAGAAACGACCCCGAGAGGGAAAGAATATTTGGCCGGGTGGACACCCCTGCGGATTAAAAGATATTGGTTTTACGGCCTTATAACCGTATTGTCATTGGTGATCCCGTGGATTCAAGTGGATGGGAATCATCTCTTTTTGCTCAGCTTCGATAAGCTCAAACTTCATTTGATGTTTGTGCAGTTTGACATGCAAGAACTTTATCTAATGCCGTTTTTGCTGATGATCCTTTTTATCGGCGTTTTCGGTTTGACGGTGCTCGGCGGACGGGTTTTCTGCGGATGGATGTGCCCGCAGACCATTTTCCGCGTTGTCTACCGCGATTTGATCGAAACAAAACTGCTCGGACTGCGCAAGCGGATCAAAAACAAACAGCAAGAACCCGATTATTCGAAATTGGAAAATAAAATCAAACGTGTCGTAGCGCTTTTGCTGTGGACGGGATTGGCTTTCGTCGCGGCGGCCGATTTGATGTGGTATTTCGTTCCGCCCGAAGATTTCCTGGCGTATATCCAAAACCCTTCGGAACACCCGGTATTAGTGGGTTCGATTCTTGTTATCGTCGCGTTTTTGGTTTATGACGTTATTTTTCTCAAAGAAAATTTTTGTGTCTACGTATGCCCTTATTCGCGTATTCAGTCCGTTTTGTATGACGACGACACCGTTATGGCGATTTACAACCCTAATCGCGGCGGCGACATCTATAATGAGAACAAAGAAAAAGTCTTTACAAAACAAAACGACCTTTTAAGCGTCAATCCAAAAGCCGAGTGTACGACGTGCGAAAGCTGCGTCACGGTATGTCCGACGCACATTGATATCCGTAAAGGGTTGCAGCTTGAGTGCATCAACTGCCTCGAATGCGTCGATGCCTGTACGGAAGTCATGGGCAAACTCGGTAAACCGAGCCTTGTCGAGTGGTCGAGTGAAAAAGAGACGTTGTTTATGAAGGGTAAAACCCATTATTTGCGTCCGAAAATCCTCGGATATATCGCGGTGTTGGTTATCGTCAGCATCATTCTGGCGATGATGGGAAGCAAAAAAGAGTATATGCTCCTCAATATCAATAAAGAAAACCGCCTGTATTCCATCAACCAGACGGATGAGGGGAAAACGCGGGTAGACAATGCCTATACGTTCCTTTTGCAAAACACCTTGAACGAAGATCATGAGTACTATTTCGACGTAATCGCACCGGCGGGAATGGAAGGAAAGATCAAAATCGATCAGCCTGCCAAACCGTTCAAAGTCAAGCCGGGCGTCGTCAAGAAAAAAGTGGTGGTTCTTTACACCGATGAGATGCTGGTTAACGATGATCGCAAAGATACGGTCATCCCGATCACTATCCGCGCGTATGCAATCGATGACAAAGAAAAAGTCATCGTATTCCGCGAATCAACGTTTACATTCCCTCGGGCAGATCTGCTCAAATAATTCCAAAGGGGCCTAGCGCCCCTTTTCTTTCTTTAATATAATCCATTTCTTTATTGTTGATAGCCGTATCAAGACTATATCTACTCGTTGTCAAAACACGCTGAATACGTTTGCCGGGATAATGGATGTTTTCGGTGAGAGAGAGGATTCCCCGCTTTGTAAGCGGCGGAAAAAAAGAGAGTTAAGCGAGGACGGCTTCGCGTTTGCCCTCTTCGAGGCGGCCGATGACATAACCGTCGGTGTTGGCAAGGACATGATCAACGTTTTCAGGGCGGACAACGAGGATCATACCGACACCCATGTTGAATGCACGGAACATTTCGGAACGTTCAACATGCTGACCGATCAGTTCGAAAATAGGGAGGACGCGGATCGAAGATTCGTCGATTACCGCGCGCAGCCCTTCGGGAAGGACACGGGGAAGGTTTTCAACGATTCCTCCGCCGGTGATGTGGGCAAGCGCCTGAATGTTGTTTTTCAGCGCTTTGAATGTTTTGACATAGATCCGCGTCGGCGTCAGCAAGGTATCGATCAGCGGTTTTCCGTTGAACTCGTCTTCAAATTTCATCCCCATTTTTTCGAGGAGTACTTTGCGGGCGAGAGAGAAGCCGTTTGAGTGGAGCCCGGAACTTGGAAGGGCGATCAGAATATCGCCGGCTGTTACTTTGCCCGTACGGTCGAGTTCGCTTTTTTCACCGATCCCTACGGCGAATCCGGCAAGATCGTAATCATCCGAATGGTACATTCCCGGCATTTCCGCCGTTTCACCGCCGATAAGGGCACATTCGGCCTGACGGCATCCCTCGGCTATCCCGCCGACAACCGCCGTTGCGGCAGCGACATCCAGTTTTCCCGTTGCGTAATAATCAAGGAAGAACGAAGGGGTACCGAAATTACAGATGAGGTCATTGACGCACATTGCGACGAGATCGATCCCGACGGTGTTGTGGATTCCTGAATCGATAGCCAGTTTGAGTTTAGTTCCGACGCCGTCCGTTGCGGCAAGCATGACCGGTTCACGATACCCCGTAGGGAGTTCAAAAGCTCCCGCAAATGAGCCGATACCGCCCAATACTCCGGGGACAACGGTCGATTTGACCAGCGGTTTGATGTTTTCGACGAAACTGTTCCCTGCATCGATATCGACGCCGGCATCTTTGTAGCTGATTTGGCTCATAAAAATCCCTCACCTAAAATAGTGAGGGAATTATAACGCAAGAGTAGTTAGGGGAAATTTAGAGGGAGCTGTTAGGAATCAATCTTTTTGAGAATATTTTCCGAAAAGTTTTCCAAAAAACCATAGTGAAGGGCAAAAATCGGTAAAGGCCCATACAAGAACCATAAGGATGACGAACGTTTGAAGGATGACGGCCCACTGCATTTGCCCGGTTACGAACAGCACCATCGAAACCGTCAGCACGATCGCCATCAAGAAGCGTTGAATTCTTTCTGCGCACATATATAAACTCCGTTAGAATAGGATTGATCTGTTGAAATTATATCAAAACGGAACGTTATAACCTTTAACGTCGGAGTAGGCAAGGAATATTCAATACCTTTTAATCTCCGCATGTTACAATCGCTCAAAAATTCTGCAAAGACGAGACAACCGAATTGATGAAAACGTTTATTTACCCCGAAATGATGGTTCATGTTCCAATGTGTACCCATAAAAATCCGCAGTCAGTTCTGGTTTTAAGCAACGATGCCGCTGCGTTAAAAGGTGAATTGGCCCGTTATCGCGATGTGGAAGTTACGTATACCCCTGCTTCCGATTTGCTTGGTTCTTTGCGTAATGTAGCCGATAGCAGCGCGGATGTCGTTATGATCGGCACCGTCAGCGAAGACAGTGCGGCATTGGCTCATGTTAACCGTATTCTCAAAGAAGACGGATTGTGCGTTGTGCGTCATCCGGGTCTTGACGACACGGCCGCAAATACCAAACTGATACAGATTTTGGGCAACTATTTCAAAATTATCATGCCCTATCACGTCGGAGAGGGCACGACGTTGTTGCTGTGCTCCAAAGAATACCACCCGACGGCCGACTTGATCTTGCAGCGCAGCGACCTTCTCGAAGGGCACCAATATTATAACTGCGATATCCATGTCGCCGCGTTCGCAATGCCGCAATATATCCGCAAAAATTATTTGGGCATTATCCGCAATTAATGGCTTTTAAATACGCTATCGCTTTGACGGGAGGGATTGCGACGGGAAAAAGCAGTGTCGCGTCGCTGCTTACCCTGAACGGCCTTCGGATTATCGATGCCGATACCATCGCACATCGTATTCTGGATGAAAACCATCTTTGGGTACGAGAACATTTCGGCGAAGAATACGTAAGCGGTACCAAAGTCAACCGTCCTCTTCTGGGGAAAAAAATCTTTGCCGATCCCGAAGCGAAAAAAAAGCTCGAAGCTTTTTTACATCCGAAAATCCGCGCGGCCATCGAAGAAGCGAGCGAAAAGCAGGATCGTTTGGGGTATCCTTATCTGATCGACATTCCCCTCTTTTTTGAAACGTCCTCCTACCCGATCGAGCATTCCGTCGTCGTCTATACCCCCAAAGCGATTCAGCTTGAGCGGTTTATGAAGCGTAACGGCTTTTCGCAAGAGGAATCGCTTCGCCGCATCGAGAGCCAGATGGATATCGAGGAGAAAAAAGCGCGCGCGACGTGGGTTATCGATAACTCCTCCAACCTCAAACACCTCCAGAAAGAGTGTGAACAGTTCGTCGACACGATTAAAGCGCTCTATCCCGCCCCTAAGGTATAATGGCATATATTTTTCCGAAGGATTCCTGTATGCTTCAAATCGCCAAATACTGCGCCAGCGGCAACGATTTCGTCATCTTTCACGCTTTCTGCGGAGCAGATCGTTCCGGACTTGCCCGAACCCTGTGTGATCGTCAAAACGGCATCGGTGCGGATGGACTAATTGTCCTTCTTCCTCATGAGAGCCATGATTTCGAGTGGGAATTTTACAATGCCGACGGCTCGACCGCGTCGATGTGCGGCAACGGAAGCCGCGCGTGCGCTCATTATGCCCATCGTTTTGGATTAGCCGGTGAGAGTATGGAGTTTTTAACGGGTGCAGGGCTGATAAAAGCGAGTGTGGAGGGAGATATGGTTCAGAGTGATCTAACCCCTCCGCTTGTTATAAACGACGCGATTATAGAGCATGAAATGACATGGTGGCTCATCGATACGGGCGTTCCTCATCTTGTTACCTTCGATGCCGACATGGAACATTTTAATATTTCGATGGCGAGAGAGCTTCGTCACAAATACAATGCCAATGTGAACATTGCGGGTATAAATGCTGATGGAAGTATGCGGGTGCGCACCTATGAGCGTGGGGTAGAAGATGAGACGCTAGCGTGCGGAACAGGGATGGCAGCGTGTTTTTATCGTGCGTCAATCGAGGGTTTGGTTGCGGATCATGCGCGTGTTTATCCGAAAAGCGCAGAGACGCTGTATCTGGGGTTTGATGAGGGGACGATTACGTTCAAAGGGGAAGTGAAAGGGGTATTTGAGACGCTCTGGAGAGACTAGGGGGTTATAGCCCGTTCTGCTCCATGAGCTTTGCCTGCGCATCGGCGATCAGCGGTTCGATGATGTCATCCATCAATCCCCCCTGCATGATCTCATCGAGGCGGTAGAGGGTGAGGTTGATACGGTGGTCGGAGATTCGGTTTTGCGGATAGTTATAGGTGCGGATGCGCCCTGAACGATCCCCGGTTCCTACCTGCTCTTTACGCTCGTTCATCTCTTTTTCTTTGGCTTCCTGAATCTGCATTTCATACAGACGCGCTTTGAGAATCTTCATCGCCTTGTCTTTATTTTTGTGCTGCGATTTTTCGTCCTGATTGGTAACCACGATTCCGGTCGGGATATGGGTGATCCGAACCGCCGAGTCGGTCGTGTTGACGCTTTGGCCGCCGCATCCGCTGGAGCGCATGACATCAATTTTGAGCTCGTTTTCGTTGATGGTGATCTCGACGTCATCGACTTCGGGCATCACCGCGACGGTGATCGCCGAAGTGTGGACCCGTCCTTGCGATTCGGTTGCGGGAACCCGCTGAACGCGGTGCGTTCCCGCCTCGTATTTGAGACGTGAATAGACCTGCTCCCCTTTGATCAGGGCGATGATCTCTTTGTATCCTCCCGCATCGGAAGGGCTGGAACTCATCAGTTCGATTTTCCATCCCTTGACATCGGCGTAACGGACGTAAGCATTAAATAGATCGCCGACGAACAATGCCGCCTCATCTCCGCCGGTGCCGGCACGCAGCTCGATGTAGATGTTACGCTTGTCGTTAGGATCGGCAGGGATCAGGAGTTTTTTGATCTCTTCTTCGAGGGGTTCTATCTGAGGTTCCAGCGATTTAAGCTCCTCTTTGGCCAGTTCTCCCAGCTCCGCATCGAAAGCGAGCGCTTTGTTCTCCTCGATATCGGAAAGAAGCTTTTTGTATTCGGTCGCTTTGGTGTAAATCGGCTGCAGCGACGATTGCTCTTTGGAAAGGTCGGTCATCCGCTTGATATCGTTGCCGATATCGGGTGAACTAAGCAGCTCGGTGAGTTCGTTGTAACGGTTGATGAAAGGGGTGAGTTTGTCGGCTAGCATGGTGATAGTCCAAAAAGGGGATGGGTTGCCTCAAAAGAGGCAAAGCAAAAAAGGTGGTTACGCTAATTTGTTGACAGCGAGGTGGAGGCGGCTAACTTTGCGAGCGGCAGTCTCTTTTTTCAAGACACCTTTGCTAACATATTTGTGAAGGTTGGCGTTAGCAATAATAAGAGCGGCTTTTGCCTCTTCTTTATTGCCTGCTTCTACAGCAGTGCGAACTGCTTTAACGATGTTTTTTACACGTGTGCGGTAGAACCGGTTACGCTCAGTGCGCTTTTCGGTCTGACGGATACGTTTCAATGCTGACTTATGGTTTGCCATGGCATTTATCCTTGTCGAATTTTTTTTAGGGTAGAATATTGCCTTAAAGATGATTAAATTTAAGTTAAAATTTATAGATTTTGACATAAAAAAGTTTTAGTAATTGTTAATGCTAAGAATTTCTTAAATAAATAGATACTTCTAAATATTCTCAAAAACGGTAGTTTTTGTAGCTTTAGGGGATTGCAAAGGACTTTAGTCCTTGCCGCTAAAACGGATAAATTCGTTTTAGCGTATAACATCAAACAAAAGGAAGAAAAATTTATGAAACTTTTTGGAACCGATGGGGTACGGGGGGAAGCAGGATCGTTTCTGACAGCGGAACTCGCGATGCGCGTAGCGATGGCGGCGGGAATCTATTTTCGTGACCATGCTCGGACGAAAAAAATTCTGGTCGGCAAAGATACGCGCCGAAGCGGTTATATGATCGAAAATGCGATCGTCAGCGGTTTGACGGCGGTGGGTTACGACGTCGTACAGATCGGACCGATGCCGACGCCGGCAATCGCGTTTCTGACGGAGAACATGCGCTGCGATGCGGGGATTATGATCTCGGCAAGCCATAACCCCTATGAAGACAACGGAATCAAATTTTTCGACGCGCACGGTAACAAGCTTTCCGAAGAGATCGAAGCGCAGATCGAGATGATCGCTCAGGACAAAATCCGTTTGGAAGAGGGGCATGTGACCGGCAAACAGATCGGAAGTGCCAAGCGGATCGACGACGTCATCGGACGCTACATCGTCCAGCTCAAAAATTCGTTTTGCCGCGATTTGACATTGCAGGGGCTTCGGATCGTTTTGGATACCGCCAACGGAGCAGGCTACAAAGTAGGACCGACGGTCCTTGAAGAGCTGGGTGCCGAAGTGATCGTTCTGCACGACAAACCGAACGGGTTTAACATCAACGAAGGATGCGGCGCACTCCACACTAAAGATTTGCGCGAAGCGGTCAAGCAGTACCGCGCCGACATAGGCCTTGCACTTGATGGGGATGCCGATCGGCTTATTGTCGTGGATGAGAACGGCGATGAGGTCGACGGCGATCAGGTTCTGGGGGCGCTCGGGTTGTTTTTGCATCGCAGCGGTCAGCTCAAAGGGGGCGGAATCGTCGCAACGGTGATGAGCAATCAGGCGTTGGAAGATACGATGGGTGAGAACGGTTTAAAACTTTTCCGTTCCAACGTCGGGGACAAATACGTACTGGAAGTGATGCGCGACAACGGTATCAATTTCGGCGGTGAACAAAGCGGTCACATCATTATGCACGATTACGCCAAAACGGGTGACGGATTGGTAAGCGCATTGCAGATTTTAGCCCTCCTCCTTACATCGGGGGAGAAGGCGAGCAAGGTGCTTCGTCCGTTTAAACTCTATCCCCAAAAATTGGTCAACATCAAAGTCAAGACGAAAAAACCGCTTGAGCAGATTGACGGACTGGCGGCCGAACTTGAAGCGGTCGAAGCGCTCCATATGCGTCATCTGATCCGCTATTCCGGGACGGAGAACAAGCTTCGAATCCTGCTTGAAGGAAAAGATGCCAAAGCGATGGAGAAAGCGATGGAGCGTCTCGTGGCGTTTTTCGAAAAGGCGCTGAATGCTTAGGCCTCTTGTTGTTCTGGCGTTTGCCGCGCTCGGTATTTTTATCATCGACCAGAACATCAAAACCCTTTTTGTCGAAGGGCTTCGGTACTACACGAATTGTATCGATCTGATTTTGGTTTATAACCGCGGGGTCGCTTTTTCGATGTTCGCTTTTTTGGAGGAGGCGCTTAAATGGATACAGATAGCGCTGCTCGCCGGTGTCGTCGGCTATACGCTGTGGCTGAAGAAATCATGCTACGTCCTTCCCGTCGGGATTATGGTCGGAGCCGGAGCGTCGAATGTGTACGACCGGTTTGTTCACGGAGGGGTTGTCGACTACGTGTACTGGCACTGTGGATTTGACTTTGCCGTCTTTAATTTTGCCGATGTGATGATCGATATTGCGGTTGTCTGGCTACTTATTTTGAATTTTCGCCCCCGTTACTGTAAAAATTAAGTGACTTTTAACTTCTGAGCAGCTATAATTGCACCCTCTTAATGGTCGCATAGCTCAGTTGGTAGAGCACTACCTTGACATGGTAGTGGTCACAGGTTCAAGTCCTGTTGTGGCCACCATTCTTTCTTAAATTTCCCCAAAATTACGTATTTTTCAACTCGTTTAATCTCAATCCAATCAACAATTTCGTATAATCCGCGATATTTTCTCACACAAGGTTTACCCTTATGGATATTATTGCGATCAAACATAACGATCAGATCGTCGACTTGCAAACTGCGCAGGCGCAGGGAATCAGCGGCGAAGAGATCGGTTACGACAACTCTCCCGAAGCACTTGAAGTGATCCGCCACTCGTGTGCTCACCTGATGGCCGAAGCGGTCAAAGCGCTTTACACCGATGCGAAATTCTTCGTCGGTCCCGTCGTCAAAGAGGGATTCTATTACGATTTCAAAGTCAATGAGCACATCAGCGAAGAAGATTTGAAAACCATCGAGAAAAAAATGCTCGATATTGCCAAAGGCAAAGAGAAGATTGAACGTTACGAGATCACCAAAGATGAAGCGCGCGCCAAATTTGCGAACGATCATCTGAAGCAGGCGGTTATGGATCGCATCCCGAGCGATACCGTATCGATCTACAAACAAGGCGACTTCGAAGACCTTTGCCGCGGTCCCCATTTGCCGAATGTCGGTTTGCTGCGCTATTTCAAACTGACCAAAATTTCCGGGGCCTATCTGGGCGGGGACAGCAAAAACGAGATGCTGACCCGTATCTACGGTATCGCATTTGCCGACAAAGAGTCGCTCAAAGCACACCTCGATATGATTGCCGAGGCCGAAAAGCGCGACCATCGCAAAATCGGTGCGGAGATGAAATTGTTTACGTTCCGCGAAGAGGTGGGCGCGGGATTCCCGATCTGGCTTCCTGCGGGTGCACGGATGCGTTCACGACTTGAGCAGCTTCTTTTCAAGGCCCACCGCAAACGCGGATATGAGCCGGTACGCGGTCCTGAAATGCTTCGCTCTGATCTTTGGAAAGTGAGCGGTCACTACCAAAACTACGGCGAAAACATGTATTTCACCCACATCGACGAACTTGAATTCGGAGTCAAACCGATGAACTGCGTCGGCCATATCAAAGTGTACGAACACGATTTGCATTCGTACCGCGATCTTCCGCTGAAATATTTCGAATACGGCGTTGTCCATCGCCACGAGATGACCGGAGCGCTTCACGGACTGTTCCGGGTACGCGAGTTTACACAAGATGACGCACACATCTTCTGTACGGCCGATCAGATCGAAGAACAGATCATTGAAGTGGTCGATTTTGTTGACAAAATCATGAGTACGTTTGAATTTAACTACAAAATGATGATTTCCACCAAACCCGAAAAAGCGGTCGGAGACGATGCTGTGTGGGAAGTCTCGACGAATGCGCTGAAGACGGCGATGGAAAAACACAACCT
Organism: Sulfuricurvum sp. MLSB; assembly: GCF_000747095.1. GTDB lineage: Bacteria > Campylobacterota > Campylobacteria > Campylobacterales > Sulfurimonadaceae > Sulfuricurvum. The sequence continues at coordinate 49,936 of NZ_JQGL01000006.1, read as the reverse complement.
CGCGTATGAGATCGATGAAGGGGGCGGAGCGTTTTACGGTCCGAAGATCGACATTAAAATCACCGATGCCATCGGACGTGAATGGCAGTGCGGAACGATCCAGCTCGATTTCAACCTTCCGATGCGTTTCGAGCTCGAATATAACGGCGAAGAGAACGCCAAAATACAGCCGGTGATGATTCACCGTGCGATTTTAGGTTCATTTGAGCGATTTGTTGGTATATTGACAGAGCATTACGCTGGGGAATTCCCGATGTTTATCGCTCCGACGCAGGTGGCGATCGTTCCGATTGCCCCGACACACGAGGCTTACGCACGTGAGTTGGCCGATAAACTGATGGATTTGGGTGCGGATTTTGAAATTTTCGATAAAAACGAAAGTCTCAACAAACGGATTCGTACGGCGGAAAAAGGGCGTGTTCCGATGATCATCGTATTAGGCGATGAAGAGGTGAACTCTAAGAGCGTAGCGGTTCGTGACCGCAGATCGCGCGAACAATACAACCTGAGCGAGGCGGAATTCCTCTCGATGGTTAAAGAAAAAATTAATGAGGTACATTTTTGAGTAATAGAAAAGACCGAGTCCTGATGAACGAAGACATCAGGGTCCCTGAGGTACGCTGCGTCATCGACGGCGGTGAAGCGTTAGGTATCGTCTCCATCCAGGAAGCGATGAACAAAGCAAACGATATGGGACTGGATCTGGTTCTCATTTCTCCGGATGCAAAGCCTCCCGTCGCAAAAATCATGGACTACGGTAAGTTTCATTACCAAGAAGAAAAAAAGAAAAAAGAGGCGCGTAAAAAGCAGACCAAAGTTGAAGTCAAAGAGATCAAGCTTTCCGTCAAGATCGCCGACAACGACATCGGGTACAAAGTAAAACACGCCCGTGAATTCCTCGAAGAGGGAAAACACGTTCATTTCCGCGTATTCCTTCGCGGCCGTGAAATGGCCCATCCAGAAGCGGCAGCAGCCGTATTGCAACGTGTCTGGCCGATGGTCGAAGACATCGGTACGATGTATAAAGCCCCCGCAATGGAAGGGCGTTACTGCAATATGATGATTCTTCCGAAAAAAGACGATAAAAAGTAATCGTCTCCTTCCGTTCTTCGTGCCATGCTTCGGCATGGCCAATCTCGATTAATATAATGATACAATCTTTTTTATGGTATAATTCGCCCCTCTTTTAGAGAATTTTTGCGAAAGGATCCAGTCGATGCCAAAAATGAAGTCGGTAAAAGGAGCGGTCAAACGCTTCAAAGTAAAGAAAAACGGCAGCATCAAACGTGGTACAGCATTCCGCAGCCACATTTTGACAAAACAAGATGCAACTACTCGTCGCAAGCAAAACACTCCTAAAGTGGTTGCTAAAGTCGATGAAAAAGCCATCAAAAAGATGATCGTAGGCTAATTACGCCACGATAATACCCTCCAGATTCGTCTGGGCAAGACCGCAAAAAGCGGCACCCCGTCATTAAAATTAAGATGTACCGGGTAAAGAAAGGAAAACAATGCCAAGAGTAAAAACAGGTGTCGTAAGACGCAGACGTCACAAAAAAGTATTGAAACTTGCACGCGGTTTCTACAGCGGAAGACGCAAACATTTCCGTAAAGCGAAAGAGCAGCTCGAGCGCTCACTTGTATACGCATTCCGTGACCGTAAACAGAAAAAACGGGATTTCCGTAAATTGTGGATTATTCGTATCAATGCGGCTTGCCGTTTGAACGGTATGAACTACTCTAACTTCATGAACGGTCTTAAACGTGCTAACATCGACCTGGATCGCAAAATCCTTGCTGACATGGCAATGAACGATGCAGCAGCTTTCACAGCTCTCACCGCTCAAGCTAAAGCAGCACTCTAAAAAAACAAGACCCTCGGGTCTTGCCTCCTCTTTTTAACCAATCCCTTTTATTGTACAGCGCAAACCGTTCAAAGAACGATTTATTGCTCGACTTTATACCCTTTGCTTTCAAGGCATTTTTGGCATTCGACGGTAATCGGTGCACGAGAAGCTTTTGTGGCGGCTTCCAGATCGTAAACACGGCATTCGGTGAAATCAGCATGCACCCGTTCTTCATTAACACCTAACGGGCAAATCATCCCGTTGACGACCAGTTGTTTTTCAGCGCATCCGCTGACCATCAGGCCGATGGCGGACAATACGGCAAGTACAAGTTTAGTGTTCATGAGAATGTTCCTCTTTAAGTGAATTTTCGAATAGATAGCGGTGTTCGTCAGGCAATGCTTCATATACGGCTCGGGCTAGATCTCGAATCTCCCAGAGGGCTGCTTTATCACTGCGCAGTGAAATAAAATTTTGAAGGCTTCGGGCGTTGATCGTCCAGGTCAGTTCGGTTTTATAGCTCTCCGGTAGGCAGTATTTGGCGCGGTCGTTACTGATACCTTCCACTAGCACGATTCGGAGGTTTTCGAGGGCCCGGATGCTCATCTCGTCGACCATTGGAACATCCGTCATGACGAGATATTTGGAAGCACGTTCTTTGTGATCGATGGAAAAAGGCTCTTCATCTTTAAGCTCTTTGAGGGTGTAGCGGGTGCTTTTGACCGAAAGGCTTGCCATCCGATGGCGGGCAAGTTCTTGCAAAAGGGCACGGCTGATTCCTTCGAGATAAAAATTATAGACCAGATGCTCCAAGGTTGAAGCGTGTTTGAACTTATTGCCGACACGGTCGATCAATTCACGATCTTTGTCGCCGCCGTTATCGCTTTTATCGAAGCTTTGCCAACAGGTGCGGATCGCATCGGAACAGATTACAAGAGGAGTATGGTGATGAAGGGTGACTTTCATGGCGCGTCTTTACCTGAGAGGATTGTCTTGAAATTTGAAAGAGTATAGCGAAAAAAAGATTAAGGCGTGCAGATGCACACCTTACATGACGAATACGTGAGGAACGATAAGCGGGTATTTTTTCATTTTGCGGTAGATATGTTTGCGCACGATTTGGCGCAGGTCGTTTTCAAGTGCTTTGGGGTTTTCGATAAGCCCCGGTTTGAGGTTGAGGAGGAAGTGCTCGAGGACATCTTCCATCTCGGCCGCAAATGCTTTGTCGTGACGGTCTGCTACGAGGCCGAAGCTTGTAACCAGCGGTTTGGACAATAGGTGTGAATCGGCCGCACTAACCTGAGCGACGAGGACGACCATCCCCTCAGATGCCATTTTTTGGCGGTCGATGACGATATCGTCTTCGATCTGGTGGTTGTTTTGGTTGTCGATGTAGGTTTTGCCGGTTTTAACCGTTTTGGCTTTGCGCATGAATTTCGCGCTGACTTCGATGCAGTCGCCGTCGGACATCAATAGGATATTGCGTTCGGGAACGCCGCACGATACCGCTGTCTCTTTGTGTTTTTGGATATGGTTGTACTCGCCGTGTACCGGGAGGAAGAACTTCGGATTGGTCAGGCGGAGCATCAGTTTTTGCTCTTCCATGCTTGCGTGTCCGGAAACGTGGATGTCGCGGTCGTTAGCGACACGGGCGCCCGCACGCTGCAGATAGTTGAGCATGCCTGAAATCGATCCTTCGTTCCCCGGAATCGCACGTGCAGACAGAACGATCAAATCGGTCGGTTTGATTTTGATGTGGCGGTGCTCGCCGATCGCCATACGGAAAAGGGCAGAGCTCGGCTCCCCCTGGCTTCCGGTCGTGACGATGAGGACGTCTTTGTCGCTCATGCGGTTGGCCTCTTCGGCATCGATGAAGATGTTTTTCGGAAGTTTGATGTAATCGTATTGCATACATACTTCGAGGTTGCGCTCCATTGAACGTCCGATAACGCACACTTTGCGCCCGTATTTGATCCCTGCCAGAATCGCTTGATAGACACGGTGGATATTCGAGCTGAACGTCGACATGATGATGCGCCCTTCGGATTTGGCGAAGATGCGGTCAAATCCCGGGGCAACCGTCAGTTCACTCGGCGTCCAGTCTTTGTTGTACGAGTTCGTTGAATCTGAGAGCAGACACAGAACCCCTTTTTCGCCGTAATGAGCCAGACGGTGCAGATCGGCCGTATACCCATCAACCGGAGTGTGGTCGATTTTAAAGTCGCCGGTATGGATGATGGTTCCGGCTTTGGTTGTGATCGCCAATGATGAGGAATCGATGATCGAGTGGGTCATGTGCATCCATTCGATTTCGAAATCGTTTCCGATTTTGTACGGCACCCGTTTAACGATCGGATTGAAATAGCGGCGGAAATCACGCATGTGGTGTTCGTCGAATTTGTTGCCGATCATGGCCAAAGGAAGCGGGGTCCCGTAGATCGGGAACTGCATCTCTTTGAAAAAATACGGCACGCCGCCGATGTGGTCTTCGTGAGCGTGGGTGATGATAACGGCGACGATCTTTTTGCGGATTTCGCGCAAATAGGTGAAATCGGGGACGAGGATATCAACACCGTGCATCTCTTCATCCGGGAAACTCATCCCGATATCGATGACGATCGCTTCGTTTTCCGTTTCGATGACGGTAATGTTTCCGCCGATCTCGCCGAGACCTCCGAGCGGTGTGATACGGACTTTGTCATTGCTGTTTAAATCGAGCTTGAAATGGGGGTTCAAACGCGATTTATGCGCTTCGGCGTTTTTGTTGACGAATTCGCGAAGATTGCTGTCGATCGGAGCGCTGGGAGCGCCGCGACGCCCGCCGCGGCCGCGGTCACGGCCTGAACGGTTCGTTTCGGCTTCGTTGGTGCCTTCTGTCCCTTCGGCAGGGCGTTCACCGCGCGGAGGACGGTTATCGTTGCGTGGAGGACGATTGTCGTTACGCGGAGGACGGTTGTCATTGCGCGGCGGGCGGTTGTCGTTACGTGGAGAACGGTTTTCGCGCGGCGCGCGTGCTTCTCCCTCCTGGGTTTCCTGTACCCCTTCGGCCGGACGGTTGTTACGGTTTCGAAACGGCCGACGGCGGTTGCGTGAGCGGTTTTCACCCTGGGGCTGTGATGATTGTGGTTCTGTTGTTTCGTCTGTCATTTAGTTCATTCCTTGTGGCGCTTAGACGCGTAATAATTGTGATTCTCGAATGCCCTACCGTCGATAAAAGCCGAAAAAGCGGCTAGTGCAAAAGGGTGTAGAGCCGGTGATAGTCGGAGGTGCCAAGCTGATGAGGTCGGATGGTGCGGTCAAGTTCAAGCGTTTCAAACGCTTGCCCCAACGTCTTTCCATCGTAGCGTGCAGTGAGATTTTTGTACAGGGTCTTTCTGGGCTGCGCAAACGCGATGCGCAACATCTCTTCAAACCCCGCATCATTACGATTCGCCGTTTTTTGAATGAGCAGTACGGCTGAATCGACTTTGGGAGCAGGCTCAAATGCGGTAGGGGGGACGTGTAACACGATCCGCGCCTCTCCCACACTCTGCGTAATGACGCTGAGCGCTCCGAAAGCTCTCTCTCCGGGTGCGGCGGAAAATTTCTCCGCCACTTCACGCTGTATCATGACAAGCAAGTTTCGGCACGCCGGATCGGCGAGGGCTTTGAGGATGATGTTGGTAGCGATGTAATAGGGCAGATTGGCCACTAGATCGTACGGTTCATCCAAAAGCTCACTCTTCCAATGCTCCAGCACATCTCCGCAGCGGAGAGTGAGAGCGTTGGTAGCGATGGCATCGGCAAAATGGTGCTCCAAATGCTTGCACAAGTCGGTATCGACCTCAAAAGCGGTGACACTTTTGACATCAACTAAATATTTAGTCAAATCACCTAATCCAGGCCCGATTTCAGCGATACGATAAGGCGTATCGGGCATCGATTGGATGATTTCGGCCAAAACGGCTTCGTCGCGTAAAAAATTCTGGCCAAATTTCTTTTTGGCTATGGCGGCACGGTTTTGCATTGCTCACATTCTATCGCAGAAAGTGTTAATCCCCTATTAAATCATAAAAGAAGCAAATTATAAGCGGTTTAAGCGAAGAAAGTCAATGCAACCGATTTATCGTTACTTTTGGTAATCGTCGATATACTTCCGTAATGATTGCGTTGAAGGTATCAAATGGATAATTTTTTTGCAAAACGGATTATTCCGTGTCTCGATGTCAAAGACGGCCGCGTCGTCAAGGGAGTCAATTTCGTCGGGCTCAAAGATGCCGGTGATCCGGTCGAGGTGGCTAAACGGTATAACGAAGAGGGGGCCGATGAGCTCACCTTTTTGGATATTACCGCCTCGCACGAAGAGCGTGATACGATCGTCCACATCGTCGAACAGGTAGCGAAAGAGGTCTTTATCCCCCTTACCGTCGGTGGCGGTATCCGCAAGCTCGACGACATTTACCGGCTCCTCGCGGTCGGATGCGACAAAGTGAGCGTCAACTCTGCGGCGATCAAGCGCCCCGAGCTCATCGACGAAGGGGCAAAGCGGTTCGGCAGCCAATGCATCGTTGTCGCCATCGACGTCAAAAAAACGGGGGATCAATACAACGTCTATCTCAACGGCGGCCGCGTCGATACGGGGATTAATGCGCTTGAATGGGCGAAAGAGGTAGTAGATCGCGGAGCCGGAGAGATACTTCTGACGTCGATGGACGCCGACGGAACCAAAGCGGGATTTGATCTCTCCATCACCGAGCAGATCAGCCGCACCGTGAACGTCCCGGTTATCGCCAGCGGCGGGGCGGGGACGATGGAGCACATCAAAGAGGCATTCGATCACGGCGCCGATGCGGCGCTCGCGGCAAGCATCTTCCACTACAAAGAGATCGACATCATGGATCTCAAGCGCTATCTCAGCGCCAACGGGATTCCGGTACGCTTATGATCTTGTGCGCGGGGAATAACGAGACGTTTGATTTTGCGACCCCGATCGGAGTGGGGCTGATCGACAGCGCGATCAATCTGACGCGGCACTGTCTGATCGAGAAACCCGAATTTCTCCTTTTCGTCGGGAGTGCCGGGAGCTACGGCGATTACGGGATTCATGAGATCGTCGAGTCCAAAACGGCCTCTAACATCGAACTGGGCTTTTTGGACAAGAATGCCTACACCCCCATCGACAACGTCGTTTCGGCGCAAACGGAGGAGATCAAAGACGTTATCGTCAACTCCTCGAACTACATCACGACAAGCACCCGGGCTATGGAGCAGATGAGATCGCTCGGTATCGGATTGGAAAATATGGAATTTTTCAGTGTGATGCGGGTGGCGCAGGTATTCGGCATTCCGGCGGGCGGAGTGTTTTGCGTCACGAATTACTGCGATGCGAACGCCCACCGCGACTTTATCGCCAATCACGGGTTCGCCAAAGTATTGCTGCGTGAACACATGCAGACAAAAGGGATGATACGTGGTTAAAAAATGTATCCTTGACTACACCAAAGCCGAACTCGCCCAGATGGTGAAGCCCTCATTTCGGGCGAAGCAGATATGGGGATGGATCTACCATCAATACGCAATGAGCTTTGAGACGATGGCGAATCTCCCCAAGGCGATGCGCGAAGAATTAGCGTCTCAGTATGAGATTATGCCCCTTAAAATTGCCCGTAAAGAGTGTTCAACCGACGGGACGATCAAATATCTTTTCGAGCTGAGTGACGGTAAAACGGTCGAGACGGTGTGGCTCAAGATGAAAGACGAAAGTATCGACGAGGAAGGGAACATCGAACATGAAGCCCGCTTTACCGTGTGCGTCTCGACGCAGGTGGGGTGCAAAGTGGGATGTTCGTTCTGCCTCACCGCCAAGGGGGGATTCACCCGCGATCTGAGTGCCGGGGAGATCGTTGCACAGGTGCTGGCCGTTAAAATGGACAACGACCTCGCCGCCCATCGCCGTCTCAACATCGTCTATATGGGGATGGGGGAGCCGCTGGATAACCTCGATAATCTAGCACGTGCGATACAGATATTGAAAGACGAAGAAGGTTTGAGTATTTCAGGGAAACGTCAGACAGTCTCGACGAGCGGTCTGAGTACCAAGATCGACAAGCTGGGGCAGATGGATCTGGGCGTCCATATCGCGATCAGCCTTCACGCCGTCGACGATGAGCTGCGCAGCGAGCTGATCCCGATGAACAAAGCCTACAATATCGCCTCGATCATCGACGCAGTGAAACGGTTCCCGATCGATACCCGTAAGCGGGTCATGTTCGAATACCTCGTCATCAAGGGCAAAAACGACGACCTCGGCTCGGCCAAAAAGCTTGTGAAGCTGCTGCACGGGATCAAGGCGAAGGTGAATTTGATCTATTTCAACCCCTATCCCGGAAGCGATTATCAGCGTCCTTCTCGTGCCGACATGGTCGCGTTTCAGGAATACCTGATCAAGCACGGGGTACTCTGCACGATCCGAGATTCAAAGGGTCTGGACATCAGCGCCGCGTGCGGTCAACTTAAAGAAAAAGATTTAAAGGAGGCGGGACAATGAGCGCGATGGATTGGTTCCAGGTGGGATTTTTGGTACTTGTCGTGGGGATCGGGCTGGGCGGCTTTATCTGGGCCGCCATTAAGAAAGATTAACAAGGATGCTAACGGGTGGCAAGCTGCCCTTGGGATTCTTGTTTAAAAAGCATGTTGATTTGTTCGATCAGGTACAGAGGATCGGTTTGATGAGCATGTGCCATGATCCCGAAATGCAGATGAGGTCCCGTAATCCGTCCCGTTGCACCGGTTAGCCCGATAGATTGTCCCTGTTTCACCTGATCGCCGACGTTGACGTCAAAACGGCTGAGGTGAAAATAGCAGCTGTAAAGCCCTTCTCCGTGATCGATGATAACGGTTCCTCCGGCGTAATAACGCTCTTTGGCCAAAACGACGATACCGTCATTTGCCGCCAGGATAGAAAGCGGTGTCCGTGCGCGGAAATCAACCCCGCCGTGATAGCTTTTAAGTGTGCCGTTATAGGTGCGCGCAGAGCCGTATTCGCTGGTAATGTTGCTTTCCAGCGGTCGGATAAAAGGTTTATCCCAATAACGGATCGGCGTGAAGGTGTTATAGATGGACATCGCTTCGGCCTGCTCCTGCGCTATCCTCTCCAGCGCTTCGGGCGGGGGAGTCACTTTTGAGGGATCGACGCTAAGGGTTTCGGCAGGGTAGGAAACAGTCTTGATACTCAGCGGCAACGGTACTTTCCGGCCCGGGGTATTCCAGGTCAAATTGTAGTCTCCCGCAGAGGCATAATAATCGACCGGGACAATAACGATTCCTTTGGAACGATCCAGCGGATGCATGACGACGCTCAGATTTTTATCCGGTGCAGATACCTGTCCCGCCGGGGAAGGAAGAATGATGACGGTACTTTTTCCGGTGAAAGCGTCATTGCTCCATCCTGTCGCAGCGATGAGTAAAAAAACCATTAACAGATAGTGCACGCAGGTACTCCCGAACCAAAAATAAATGTAATTGTAGCATTATGGCAGTGAAAACGGTCCAGGGTATATATCGTGATACAAGATTGTTTCATTGCGTGCGTATCTGTGAATGACGAAAATTATGTTACTATGTTAACAATAGGGCAATGAAATATTTTAAATCAAGAGCATACCGTATGAAAAAAGCTTATGCTATCAGCGTTGTTATCGTTTTGTTGATATCGATTGTCGCCGTTTCTCTGTATTACTATATGAGTCGTCCCCAAACGTCCTCCGAAATCCGGATTTCCACGAATCCGTGGGTTGGTTTTACCCCGTTTATCTATGCTCAGGAGAAAGGGTGGCTGGAAAAGACGCCGTTTCGCTTCATGTGGCTTGTCGACCTCACCGACAACGCCCGTCTTTACCAGCGGGGATTTACGCAGGGGTTTACCGCAACGCAATACGAATTGATGCATTTCAAAGAACAGCATGCTATCAAGCCCGTTTTCCTGATTGATCATTCGTATGGGGCCGATGCCATCCTCTCAAACCGAACCTTGGAAGAACTGCGTTCCGTGAAAAGCCCGATCAAAGTTTTTCTGGAACGCGGGTCGCTCAATGAAGATTTTTTTGAAGCTTTCGTCAAAGAGCAAAAAATGGAATCACTTGTTTTCAGCCAAATAGACGCGTCCCAAAAAAATATCGGCACATTGCCCATGCGAGAAGACCCCGTCATTATTATTTCCTATGCGCCGTATCTTTCGGAACTGACCAAAAAAGGGTATCAGACGATAGCCTCAACCCAGACCATGAACAGCTTTTATGTCATTGATGCGCTCTTCGTCGATGAAAAAGTGATCGACGCAAATAAGCAGGAATTTATCCGGCTCAAAGAGATCTTGAGCTTGGCGATCAAACGTTTCAGAGAAGATCCGAAAGAATATTACGCGACGATCAAAGGATATCTGGAAGGACAAACGTATGAAGAGTTTATGGCGAGTACCGAAGGGATAGAGTGGCTGAACGACACCGTACCCGAGACTATCGTAGCCCATCTAAATAGCCAACAGGTTAAAACAGACAGGTTGCTGCCGTGAAAATCCAGCGTTTTATCCTCATAAACATCGCCATCGTTTTTTTGGCCATTGCCGTCGTTTCGGCAGGTTTTTACTATGTTGAACGGACGATGACGTTGAAATATGTGGGAACCGCATTGAATCAAAGTATTTTTAATCTTGAAGAGGATTTGACCAAAGCGCTCCAAAGCAATCATGCCGATGCGGTTCAGACGTTGTTGGATCAATCCGCCGCCATTGATGATGCCGTGGAGGTTTTTTCCCTCTCTGTGGATGGTAAAACGATAACCATGTCTTCTTCGCGCTCGTTGAGCGGGAAGTTGATCGGCGAGGGGTATCGCCCGATTGCCGACATTCAACGGGGGATACGGGAGCATCATCTGCTCTATGCGGTTAAGTTGACCTATTTTCCCGAGGCGCAGCAGGAAAGCGCTTTGCTGCTGATCGATTTGAATGAAGAATTCATTTTCGGTCGGCTGAAGCAAATCGCGCTGTTTTACGGTATCGCATTGTTTCTGGTGTTTGCCGTTTTGGCGTTGAGTGCTTTCTTGGTAGTCCGCCGATGGATTATCTCACCGTTGGAGCAGATTGCTTCACGGGCCGAAAAGCAGGAAACGGGCTACCAAAAGCACTTGATTGAGGAATTCTCTTTACTGGACAAAACGTTAAGCGAATCTTTCGGTTCCATGAAAATGCAGCAAGACCACCTTAAAGAAGCGTTGGATGAGACCCGCTATCTTGATGGAATCCTTCGGACCGTGGCCGATATCAATCAATATTTGTTGACGGCGAAAGACATACATGAACTGTTGAGCCATTCGTGCACACGGCTCTCCGAACATCCGGGGTATGCGCTGTGTCATATTACCCTTAAAAAAGAGGATACCCTTGTCGTCGAAGCGTTTTCCGAAGATACGACGGGATACCTTTATCCGGGGATGAAAATCGATCTGAATCAGGACCAGGCAGATGATCTGGAACCCTCGGTGCTGGCTGTAAAAGACAGAGAGACGATCATTGTCGATCATCTGGAACATAATACGTCACTAGGGGCATGGCGCTACATTGCCGAAAAAGGAAGATTCGGTTCGGTTATTGCCATTCCGCTTGTGGAGAACATTGATAAGCCTCCGATGGGAGCCATAACGATTTATGCCAAACATTCGCAGGGTTTTGAGCCCAAAGAGATTGCCATGCTCGAAGAACTGGCCGGCGATATCGGATTTGCCATCGGCTCATTTACCCAGCGTCGGCAGCTGCAATACCATCTTACGACCGATTCGGTAACCGATCTTCCCAACCGGTTTTCGCTAGTGGAAGCACTTGCGCAAGAAAGCGTATCCGCATTGGCTATCATCAATATTGACCGGTTCAGCGATATCAACGACGTGTACGGGATTGCAATCGGTGATGCTATTTTGTCGGGATACGGACATTGGCTCAGAAGAATACTCGCTACCGAGAAAAATATTTCCCTATACAAAATGGGGAATGATGAATATGCCTTGGTGTACGATGATTGCAGTGACATGAGCCGGTGCATCGAATTTCTCGACAAACTGATTACTCTGACGCAAAAAGAGTCGTTTGTGATTGAGGGGATCGAGATTGTTCTGACAATTACGGTCGGTATCGCCCCGGCTTCGGATCGGGTGCTCGAGCATGCCACCGCCGCATTGAAACAGGCAAAACTAAAACGGCACAGTCTGGAAGTGTTCTCGTTTGAATTCAAGCAAGAACAGGGGAACAACATCGCCTGGTACAAACGGATTAAAGAAGCGGTCGAGGAATCGCGCATCGTTCCCTATTTTCAGCCGATCGTCGATAATGCTACCCAAAAAATTACCAAATATGAAGCACTTGTCCGCCTTATCGATCATGACGGCAAAGTGATTTCGCCGTATCTGTTTCTGGATATTGCCAAAAAAACGAAAATTTATCCCGAATTGACCAAAATGATGATCGATAAAGTGATCAAAGAATTTAAAGGGCGGTCTTTGCCGGTGAGTCTGAATCTTTCCACTCAGGATTTGACGAATCCGGATTTGGCGGATTATCTTGAATCGACCATTCTGACCGAAGGGATGGGAAAATTGATCATTTTTGAGATTTTGGAGAGCGAAGGGTTTGAAAATTACGATGCGGTCTGCGGATTTATCGACCGGTTTAAATCGATCGGATGCCGTTTCGCGATCGATGATTTCGGTGCGGGATACTCGAATTTTGACCACCTCCTGAGACTCAATGTCGATACGCTCAAAATTGACGGAACGTTGATCAAAAATCTTCCGCATGACCGGAACGCCCAGATATTCGTCAAGCATATTGCCGAATTTGCCCATGAAATGGGAATCACTACCGTAGCGGAATTTGTGGCGAGCGAAGAGATTTTTGAGCGCGTCAAAGCGATCGGGATCGATGCTTCGCAAGGGTATTATTTTTACGAACCTGCGGCCGTGCTGATTGAAGAGTGAGTGGAAGTACTGCGTCGTTTCAGCCAATATTCTCCCCATTTGTACCCCTCCTCGAGGATAAAAATCCCCGTCGAAGCGATAAAAACGTATCCCAGTATCTCTGCGGAGGGGGGGATGACGTGAAACCATTCCGGGATGATGTACAACGCGATCCCCTGCAAAGCGACTCCCGTGGTGATCCCCATCCATATCCATGGATTGATCGTAAGGGTGCGTCTGATGTTTTTTAACAAAGGTTCGGATTCTTTTTGGGCAAAAACGGCGTTGATCCACTGCGCGACGACGACCGTACAAAACGTTGCGGTCAATGCCGTTTCGTAGGGATGGTCGGTTGAGAGAAGGTACAAGAAAAGAGAGATGGACATCAGCGCGGTCGCAAACGCAAACCAGACCAGACGCAGCAGCGTTGCCCTATCGAAAAACTGCTGTTTCAGGCCACGTACACCCCGCGTCATAACGTTTCCTTCTTCTTTGCACATGGAAAACATTTTGTCGTTTACTCCGTCGGTGACGATGTTGATCCATAGGATCTGGGTCGGATGGAGCGGCAGAGGAAGCGCCATCAGAATGGCAACACTGATAATCATGATTTCCCCAAGGCTCGTTGATAGCAGGTAAAAGAGGACTTTGCGCAGGTTATCGGCGATGACGCGTCCCTGGCGTATCGCATCGACGATAACCCCCAGATTGTTGTCCACCAGTACCATTTTGGCCGACGATTTCGCCGCTTCGCTGCCGTTGCCCATGGCGATCCCAAGATCGGCGGCTTTAAGTGCAGGCACGTCATTGACCCCGTCTCCGGTTACGGCGACAATTTCCCCATCATGCTGAAGCGTCTGGACGATGCGGTATTTGTGTTCCGGCATCGCACGCGCGATGACAGAGGTGTTTTTGAGGGCTTTTTGCAATGCGATATCGTCCATGCGGTCGATATCGGCTCCTGTGAGAATGTGCAGGTCGGCTTCCGCCATTCCGACTTCACGGGCAATGACGTGCGCCGTGATCGGGTTGTCCCCGGTGATCATGATAAACCGTATCCCCGCTTTTTTGGCGAGGGCTATGGCTTCTGCGGCTCCCGCTTTCGGGCGATCGGCAAAAGCGACCAGTCCGGTAAGGACAATGGGCGCGGATGAGGGGTCTTCCCAATGGCGGTCGCTGACGCCGAACGCCAATACCCGAAGCCCCTGTGAAGCCATTTCATTGTGGGCGGTTTTGAGGTATAAAAGCTCGTCGTCGGGGTTGACCGATAGCGGCAGCAGCGCTTCGTACGCTCCTTTGACGTACAGTTTTTCGGAACCGTCGAATCGGTTGACGGTTGCCATCATACGGGTCACGGGGTCGAAAGGGTGGTAGAAAACCCGCTCGTACCGAAGATTCGTTGCCTCAAAATCGTCTCCGAGCCATTTGGCAAGAGCGACGTCGACGCCGTCTCCATGCCCGTTCTTGGCGTCATTGCACAATGCGGCGCATATCCTCAGCGCGGATGAATCCAGGGCGATTTCTTCCTTGACCGACAAAACTCCTTCCGTGACGGTTCCTGTTTTGTCGGTAGCTATGAGGGTCGCGCTTCCGAGCGATTCGACGGAAGGAAGATGCCGAACAAGGATTTTATGCCGGCTTAGCCGATAGGCACCGATAGCCAGGATGAGGGTGATGACGATGGGAAGCCCTTCGGGCACAGCGGAAACGAGCTGTGCGAGCATGAATGTCGCTACTTCGTCGATGCCGCGTCCCTGCATCAGTGCAATGAACGCAAGAAAAGAGAGGATAAGAATGATGGCGATCAGAAGGAGTTTGGAAAAGTGCTGTATGGAACGTGTCAGAGGCGATTGGGGGGAATCCTCCTGTGCGGATCGCGCTATGCGGGCGATTTCGGTCGATTCTCCGGTGGCCACTACGATAGAGGTCGTTTTGCCGCGAAGTATCGACGTTCCCGAAAAGAGGATGTTGCGGCGTTCGAATATCGGTGCGGCATGATCCGGCACGATGTGGGAATTTTTGTCGCAGGGAAGTGATTCGCCGGTCAAAACGGCTTCGTCTGCCTGAAGAGCATGCGAATCAATGAGGCGAATGTCGGCGGGGACGATATCCCCCTCGGCGAGGATAACGATGTCTCCCGGTACCAGTTCGCGCGACGGGATCAACGCTTCGATGCCGTTTCGCAAGACCCGTACATGGCTCTCGGTAAGCCGCTGTAGCGCCCGAATCGACGTTTCGGCTTTAAGCTCCTGATAAAATCCGAGCAGAGCGTTGATAATAAGGATGGCCAGGATAATAATCCCGTCTTTGGTGTGATCCATCGCAAAACTTATGACGGCGGCAACAACGAGGATAATCACGATGGGGCTGGCAAACTGGCCGATAAAAAGGGAAATCCCGGAGCGTTGTTCTTCTTTGAGGGTATTCGGGCCGAAATGCTCCAGTCGTTCTTCGGCATCGACAGCATTCAGCCCTTCGGACGAGGTACGCAATTGATCAAAAAGTACTTGCGGGCTTTGAGACCAAGGAGATTTCGGAAGTTCCATGTGCCGCCTTTTGACAAGGATTGACAACTATTATAGCCAAGCGAATTAATGAGTTAATAAACAGGGATTAAATAAAAAAAGAGAAAGGGTGGTGCGGACGAAAGGACTTGAACCTTCACACCGTGAGGCACCAGATCCTAAGTCTGTTTTTTGACATTTTTCATAATTTCTTAAATCTTTTCAAATCCTTTCAAAATCCATATATTTAGGGGTTTAATCGCCTTTATTGTTTTTCATTTATATGCATCTTTTTTCATCATTTTTCAAACTTTGTAGTAAAAATTGTAGTAAAAAAAGCCACTTCCTATTACGAAAACTTTGTTATACTTTTTCAACGAAAAAATGATCTATTGTGGATAAAAAGTAATTTTCTTTCAAAACAGGGGACTTATAACATGGCATTGAAGGCAGTTGGTGGACGATATGAGGGTGTCTGGGTCAATGAGCTAAAAAATGGCGATATATCCTTTTACATTAATTATCGTGATGATCACGGTAAGCCGGTTAAAGTACTTGTAGGTAAAAAAACAAGAATTTCTGATTTCACCGTAAAAGATGCCTATGCAAAACTGATTGAAATGAAGTATAAACTTCAGCATGATGAAGAACCGACGATTAAAGCGGGCAGAACTTCAAAACTAAAATTTGACACTATTTGGGAAGAATTTTACAGCTATGCCAAGGCAAATAAGAAGTCATATCTAATGGACGAAAAGAATTATAAGAAGCACATCAAGCCTGTTTTCGGGCATAAGAGTGTGAAAGATTTGACCTCTTTGGATTTCGAAAAATTCAAGCAGGATCTTACAGCAAAAGGGCTGGAGCCGCAGACGGTCAAGCATCAGATGACACTCATCCGAACGATCATTAATTATGCGATCAAACATAACATACTCAAAAACTTTGCCAATCCTATGGGTGAAGGAAAAGTCAAGATGCCGGACATAGATAACAAGCGGCAAGGTTATCTAACGAAAGACCAGGCCAAAAAAATTTTAGAGATTTTGAAATCGGCACACCCTTTGATGTATCATTTGACGGTGCTGCTCCTTTTTACGGGCGCACGGTTCAGTGAAATTACGGGTGCCTCATCTCAGAAAAACAAAACAGGTATCGATACCCGGTTGAAATGGGCTGATGTCAATTTCGCCAACAATACGATTTTTTTCAAAAAGACCAAAAATGGCAATGAGCGCCATATCGCAATGAATGAGATCCTTCGCGAAACGATCGATTATCTCTATGAAAACAGGGTCAATGAAAACGTTATCAACAACAGCGATGGTGGGATCATCTTGAGAATGCCGGACTATTTTGCTACGGCGGTAGAAATCGTCATCCCTGGAAATAAGAAGCGAGATACGAAATACAAAATCACTGCCCATTCACTGCGGCATACTCATGCGAGTTGGCTTGCAGAAGCCGGGCTGGATATTTTGCAGATCAAAGAACAACTCGGGCACAAACATATCGAAATGACGATGCGATACGCCCATCTGATTCCCAATATTAGACATGACATGACAATGAAGCTATTTTCTTAAATATACACTATTTCGACATGTTTTTAAAATATGTCGATTTTTTGTTTGTTTTTCGACATGTTTTTAAAATATGTCGATTGGATCATTATATTATCGATTCATCAAAATATGTAGCAGTGCATCATTGATATAATAGTTTTCTCTTCCAATTTTCTCGGTTCTCAAAATTCCAATATCAGACAAGGTCTGTAGATAGGTTGAGGCAGTTTGACGTTTGGCAATACCGCTTTGTTCCAAAAATTTGATTTTACAGTATGGGTGCATGAAAATCATCTCAAGCAACTCTTTGCTGTATATCTTTTCAGCCTTGTCTCTCATTATGTCTTTGACAGCTTCCGTGAGTTCCAATATGGCATCTATCTGTTCTGAAGTTTGTTTGGCGGTAAGTTCGATCCCTTTTAGAACATATAAAATCCAATCTTCCCAGAGACCATTTTCTGTAACTCCACGAAGTCCATCATAGTAGTCGCCTTTATTTTCGAGGATATAACGCGAAAGAAACAGAACGGGCATATCCAATAGCTTTTGCTCTACAAGAAAAAGGATATTTAGAATTCTCCCTGTACGTCCGTTGCCATCTGCGAATGGATGAATAGCTTCAAATTGGTAATGCATAACCGCTAATTTCACAAGTGGGTCAAGGTCGTCTTCAGAATAAATGAATTGTTCAAGATTTGCCAATTTTTCACGAATAATTGGTTCTCCTTCAGGTGGAGTATAAACAATTTCACCATTAGGTCCGGAGAGTTTGGTTCCTGTAGTCTTCCTCACGTCCATATGGATTTGTTTGATGATTCGAACGATTTCGACAAAAAGATTAGCACTCAATGGGCGTTTATGAATTTGTTCATATCCATACCAAATTGCTTGTCGGTACCGAAGAACTTCTTTGGTATGACTATCAAAAAGCCCGTCCATATCAGCTGCCGCACGGTAAAGTTCATCATTGGTAGTAACAATATTTTCAATTTCACTTGATAGACGGGCTTCTTGTAATACAATGGAATCGATCATCATACGTTGGTTTGGGATTTGTTGAGCTTTCCCTTTTAAGTCAGCAACTGCTCTTGAAGCAGCAATGGCTTGTTTGAGAATGGCTTTTGTTTCGAGTTCAACTGCTGGTGGCAGAAGTGGCAAATCGTTGTAAGGTAGGTTTCGATCAAACATTGAGATTCCTTAATGATTACACATCGCTCAGTTTATGAAGAATTTTTGATTTTATCTCTAATTCATTAGATAGGGGCTTAATATGCGAATTTTTCTGCAGATTTTCGATTAAGGGTATCAATTAATGTGGAGCGCTTTACTTCAAATGTTCGACACACCGCTGCTTTCGACATTCCGTTGTTTAATGCCTCTAAAATAGCATCCATCTTCTCTTGAGGGATCGCTCGCGGTCGTCCACCGATTCGCCCCCGCTTCTTCGCAGCTGCCAATCCGGCATTGACCCGTTCCTGGATCAATGAACGCTCAAACTGCGCCAATGCACCGAAAACATGAAATAGAAGTTCACCCGAAGGGCTGGAGGTATCCATTCCCTCAGTGAGAGACTTGAATCCGACTCCCCTGGATTTGAGCTGATTGACGATTTCGATCAGATGGGGGAGTGATCGCCCAAGACGATCCAGTTTCCAAACGACAAGGGTGTCTCCTGATTTAAAATATTCCAGTGCCTGTGCCAACCCGGCACGATCATCTTTGGATCCGGAAGCCTTGTCTTCAAATATATGCCGCTCATCCACCCCGGCACTTATCAATGCATCACGTTGAAGATCTGTACTCTGCCGATCACCGTCAGTCGAAACGCGCATATATCCTATCAGCATGTCGGAAAACCTCAAATTTCAGTATTCGTATATTATATTATTCCGACAGTGTTTTTCGTATATTTTATTGCTATTTGACAGATTGATTTGAAAGATTTGGAAGCGATGTACGAAAAACAACTGTTTTTCGTATAGATAAAAATTGGAAAAATCACTTATTTTAGCCAATACATTTTGTTTGTCAATACCCCTATATTCAGTGTTTTTTTGAATAATTTCGAGCTATTGTGCTTCTTTAAAAAATATTCTACAATTTCCTCAGTCGCGACCGGGAGTACTCTCAAATATTTTCGGTGAAACATGATTCGGGGTAGCTGCCGAATCGGCTTTCTTACATTACAGGCGCCTTGCATCCGGAACAGGCGCTTTCATTCATTGTCTACACCAGATTGAAAAAATGGCCCGATCGGGGAGAATGTCGTATTGTCTGAAGGAGTGTTCTTTCAGGAAATTTTCCGGCCTGGCGTTGTTTTTTTGATGGTGTAACAATCGCTTAAAAATGGGAGACAGACATGAGCGAGGTTATGTATAAAGAGATCGATCTACTGATCGATGAAGCGCGTAAAGAGATACTGATCAATCCCAGGGGGGAGAGATTTTACTTTGTGGAGTGCCATGAACAGGACAAGATATTCCGCAACGCCATATTGCACTACGATGCCGAGAAGAATCGCTACGAGATCGAGGGGGAACAGACCCTTTATACGGAGCATAAAGAGAGCGGGTGGGATTATGAAAAGCTTTTGTGCTGCCATCCTGAGGAGCTGATCGTCAAAAAAAGCTTTTTGGGCTTTACCTGGTACACCGTATGTGGGATCATGAAGCGTGACATCCGCAGCCATTATCTGTGTAAGCACGAGCAGTATCGGATCCATGAGCGTCTTGAAGTGATCGAACAGACCATAATAAAGGAGTGTTAGGATGGAAACGGTACTGAATTTCAGCGATCCGTTCACATGGGTGTTCTATGGAACGGTCATGATCGGTATGGGGATGACTATGTTCGCCAACACAGCTGTCGCGTTACTGGGGATCCTTATTCTTTTCATGAATACCCTGATCCTTCAGAGCAATCTTGAGGATGAGGCCAACAAGCGGTTCGTTTATGAGGAGTTTAAACAAGGCCACAGCATCGAGTGCGGG
Organism: Sulfuricurvum sp. MLSB; assembly: GCF_000747095.1. Lineage (GTDB taxonomy): Bacteria > Campylobacterota > Campylobacteria > Campylobacterales > Sulfurimonadaceae > Sulfuricurvum. Next base: position 30,050 of record NZ_JQGL01000006.1, on the reverse strand, counting down.
TTGTGGAGAGGAACACGAACCATCGCCGATCCGGCCAACGGGTGGATTCTTGTAGAGGGACAGTTCATCAAAGGCGATACCGTCTTGAACGATGCGGGACTCTGCAGCGTCCGGGGCAAAGAGTTTCCCTCGTCTATGGCGTTTGAACCGCTGATCTTTTTCCTTTTCTCGACGGCCATGTCGCTGTTGGCCCGTCTTGGGATACGTGCGGGAACGGGACTATCCTACTGGTCGGGCAAAAGAGTGATTAAAAGCACTGAAAAGACCAATCCCCAGGAGGTGAACGATGCGCGTTCTTGATTGGCTTCAACTGCACCATTTTTTTGAAATCTTTCTGGTGTTCGCACTCATGAGCGGGGCGATGATCCTGGTGATCCTGATGATCAAGGTGGGATGGAACACGATCTTTGAAACCGGTTTCATGAAACGGGGGGCATCAGAGCTACCCGAAAGGATCCAGGAGAGGATCGAATCGATTGTCGAAGAGCTTCTCCGGGTCAGGGAGTTCGATACCGCGATGATCCTGATGGAAAAACAGCGACTCAAGAAGCTGGAGCTTCAGGAGCTCGGATTGAAGGTACACCTGCTTGAGGCGTGCGCAAAAGGAGAACACCCATGCAGCCCAACGTCATCTATCTGAGCGACGCGTCGTTTGATCCTGATACCGGCCATGCCGGCATCGGCATCAAAAACCTCTCCAGCGGCCAGACCCACTCCCTCAGCCTCTGCGCTACGGGAGTCAACGAGGCTGAAGAGATGGCCCTGATCTGCGCGATCGAGCATGCGCTCTTGAATAACCATCGCAACAGTGTCTTTGTCTATGACAACATCAACATCGATACCGAAGCATTAAAGGGATTTTATGCGCCGATGTTCGAGAAGATCCAGTTCATGTGGTTCAAGCGCGAATACCTAAAAACGGTGGACCGCCTGGCATCGCAGGCACGGCCTAAAAAAGAGAAGCTGCCCCATCTTGCATTGCTGGAATCGCATCTTGGCTCCTTGAGCGAGCAAATGCTGGTGGCGATGTTCATGCCCCTTGCCCGGGGCGATACCTACGGGTTTCTCTGCTCCATCAGCCAGGCGGCCCCTTTTTACAAAGAGCTGCCCAAAGGGATGAACAACGCGAACAAGCTGGTCCTATCGCTGCTCAGACAACTGGGCTCAAAGACGCTCAGAGACAAACTCCATGAGCGCTTCGGAAATGTCCATGCGATTAAACGGATTGCTCTGGATAACTTTCTAAGAGAAGTGCGGTTCGATGAGAGCTGGATAGAGGATGCCAGAAACGAATGCCGCGCCCTGGTGTGCGCATAGAGGAGGAAGGAATGGAATTTAACAGTGTATTCAATCCCGCAGTTATTCTGCTGGGCAGCATGATATGGATCGGTCTGTTTGGGCTGTACGGGTTGTATCTTGAGAGAAAAGATCAAGAGAATGATCAGAGTGAATACGACGATGATGAGAACACTCTATCGTAGTGTCAAAGGCAAAGAGCGCCGATACACCATCGAGCTTGTCTCCTCTCTGTTTGGGGAGTGGGTGGTGATCCGAACCTTTGGATCCTCCTCCAAAATCTCCCCCAAAGGGGTCATAAAAACCTATTACGGGAATCAGGAACAAGCAGAAGAATACTTACAGATCCTTCTGCTTCAAAAAACTAAAAAGGGGTACCGCCCCCAAAAGAATGAAACGTAAGGAGAAACCATGTTTATTTTAAAAATAATCGCAGCGTTTGCTGCAGTGATCGCACTCTATCGGTTTATGCTGTGGTTCAATAGCTTCACCTACAAGGAAGCGAAATACCACTTCTTTACAACATACAGCTTCGGATGGTACGCCGCCTCGTATGTGGCGATGTATGCGGGATACCATATGGCCAGGTCCAACTGGCAGGGTGATCCGCTGAATGGGATGATTATTCTCTTCATCGGTCTGTGGATATTCATTGTCCAGATTCGGAACAATTTCAAACACACCCGGCCGCTTGTTGCACTGGCAGGAAGCCTAGCACAGAGCATCCTCTATATCCCGATGACGCTGCTGGGACTCATCGCGCTGTTTGTTGCCCTGGCGGCCGCTTCAGGGATCCGTCCGGTCTATTGTCTCAACGGAGACTGATATGGAGCTCTATGTTATTGCGATCATGGCTTTCACCATAGCGTCGGGTATAGTAATTTATTGGTTCTATCACGAAAATCAGGTACGTGTACAGCAAAAACATGTCAAAGATCAAGAAGAACTCGAACGCTGGGAAAGAGCCGGCAATGATCCCCGGATGATCGAGCATTACAAGTATGTTGCCCAAGAAGATTTCCCCCCATCAAAACCTTTCATTCCTCCCGAAGATCGGAATCTACAAGGGGTGCCATATAGCCGGGAGGCATGGAGGCTTATCCTGCCCGATGCGGCGATGAGGGAACTCAGCCTCGCTTTCGGGGAAAATAGTGAAACCGCCTATCGCGTCAAACGCTCGATCGAGCTCTCTATTGAACACCTGATGGAAGAGCTGGCCGATGACGCCGAGTGTGCGAGGATCATCGAGGAGAGGATTGGAACGGGCGCGGAATGTAAAACATTCGACTTTCAATCCTATGCCGAAAAACGCAACCGGCGGTCTGAAGAAAAGAGAGAAGACGATCATGGAAACGTTTGAGCTCTATCTGCCGATGGGACTTTTTGGGCTGATGTATCTCGTTGGGCTGTATCTTCTATCAGCCCTCAAAAAATGGTATCCCGTTGTTATCTATACGCTTGCCTATTTTTCCTCGAGTTACGCGGGATATCTGATCAATGGAAAAAAAGGGGTCGTGATCGCCGTAGAGACGGTAGTGATCCTGGCGCTGCTGTATCTGAGGCATCTCATGAACAAACGGGTAGATAAGGCGTTGAAACGAATAGAGGAAAAAGAGCACTTTAATAAAGTATGAGCGGATAATCCAAGTAAGATAAATGTTTTATTTGAAGAGGACTGGGTAATCAGGAAGGAGGTCTTTGACCTCCAGGCTCCATTCTTTTGCCAAAAGAACAAGATGGGCAAGATTGTAATTGGCCTTGTTCTGACGCAGTTCAATCCGGGCAATAAATGAAGTGGAGTTGTGACCCAGAATATTGGCCAATTTTAACTGACTGATTCCCCGTTCTTTTCGGAGCAGTTTGATATGTTCGGTCAATGCATCATAATACGCTTTGATGTCAGGATGTTCTTCTTTGGACAAATCAAATTTCACTCACTAAAAGATGGGTGATTCTAATGAAATGGATCAAATATAAACAATCACTATTAAGTGAGCGCAAAGAATAGCGAAGATAAAATTTTCGCGATTAATTTAAAAAAAGGATACGCATGAATTCAATAATATCGGCTATTGGAGTTATCGGAATTTTGTTGCTAAGCGGATGTTCGGTTAAAGAGGCTTATATAGCCAAAGGATTAGGAACAAAAGAAAATATAAGAGGTTTGTCTGTAACGCCTACATCAACCTTTGCAAGTTCGCGTTCTATTAATACAACTAATACCCGCTATCTTCAAATTGCGGCAGAAGAAACTCTTCGCTCTGGTTATCGCTACTTTGAATTGTCCATTCCTAAAGTCGTTAAAGATATGTCCATCACTACGCCGGAACAATATTTAGAAAAATGCACTCAAAACAATGCTGCAGGAAATGTTTTATTGCAAGCAGCTGCAGGAAGGCTCTTCTCAAATGATGCTTGTGGTATGTTTGTAACCGATAAAGGTTCATCGGGTGCAATTCGTATGTATAAAGAGAAACCTGCCGACACCGTGGCCGTATTGGATGCAAGCGAAGTGATAGAATACCTAAAATCAAAGCAGCTAATGATAGAGGCTAAAGAAGCCCCGAGCTATTCAGAATTCAAATAAAAAGAGCTTTTATGCCAAAGAAACTCTTATTCATTTCATCTTTGTCAGCACTTCTCATAGGATTGCATGGAGAAGAGTTGCCCAGGAAAAAATTAGCAATCGTGTACGAAGAAGGGAAAACACCTCAGGAATTATTCCATAAAGCATTTGATCTTTTTTCGAAACTGACTCAGACCGGTGAACTGAAATCCGCAAAGCTTGGCAGCGCAAAAATCTTTGGGGAAGTTATTGATGTGCAAACAGCTACAGATAATGCATCTCAAGCCCATTATGAAAGAGATGTGGCCGCAATAGCAGTCAGAAACGCCATTGAAGCGACAAATGTTCCCTATTCAGGACGCTTTAGTATTCTTGCGACCAATCTATTTTTTGGTGATAAGTCACTTGGATATGTTATCAATCCCTACAGGGGATGCTATAACCATAACTATCTGGCAAAAGGGTTTGAAGAAAGCGGTTATCAACTTGTGAAAGAAAATGAAAATCCCGACTTGACAATAAAAATTGGTATTGATGTTTGTATGGCTGAGAATGAATATAAAGAGTATATTCAAAAAAATTCAGCATTAAAAGTCAAGAATCAAACAGCATCTTCCAATGGGTCAAACTCAAGTTTAGGTAATGACCTGATGCGTGCAGGATCGACTGCGCAGTTGGGAACACCAAATGGTGGCGGAAATGCAGGGATGGCAGTAGCTGGGGTTGGCTTGGCGTTGAATATGGCAAATTGGCTTATGACAAAGGCACAGCAAGAGCGAGATATGATCCGCTATCATGTGACGTTTAGCGGTAAAGAAAAAAAAACATTGGAATTTTATCCACTAGTAATTACCAAAAATACGCATAAAGAAGGCCAGCCGATAGATATAGGTTCTTATCAAGAAATTGAAAAATTAGTGTACAGCTCGTTTGTCGGATGGAATATGGCGGATAAAACGTTTGAGGATAATCTCCCTCCATTGCTGCTGGAGAAGGATATTGTTAAGATGACTGAGCAGATGGTCAGTGCTAAAAATAATAAAACAAAGGAAACGAATCAATGATCAATACAAAATCGATTGCACTTTTCTTGGGTGCAGCACTTATGATCGGTTGTTCTGACAATCACGAAAATAAGAATATCAATTCTACAGTAAAGAAAGATATGCAACAAACATCATCCAAAATCGAACCGACTCAATATAAAGTTCTGGATTTGATAATGGGGATGGATAAACAAACACTATTGAAAAAAGGGTTTGATTGCGGTTCATTGGCCTATTCAGGCTATTGTGAAATATATACCCACCCTGAAGCTATAAAAAACAGCTATCAGTCCATCAATAATAACGGGACTATCAACGGGATACAGACTCATCTGGATAAAAATGGGCAAATCTATAAAATTGTTTTGACATCACGCCATACTCATAATCAAAACGATATTCAGCAATTTAAACAGACACTTTCAGAATTATTGGACAATGATCCCAATATTGACGAAAAACTCGATATTATCGATTCTGGATATTTTCAAGGGGCTCAGTTCGTATCGTTGAGTTTTACGGATAAAGCCAGAGAAGTGGCGTTTATGTCTCAAAAAAACGATGCGGCGTCTTCTGCAGCCAAGGATATTAAAAATTTTGGGAAATAACTATTTCTAAAATCCCCCCAAATAATGAGTGGTAATGCTCGCACGATTATGTTTCATTTCCCACGAAACTGCTTGCAGGCTCTGCTCATATGTATAGCCTGCTTTGGCGTATTCCATCATACGACGCTTCGCAAAATTCCATCTCAGCCCGTGCGATCCCTCAGCACTAATCCCTATTTTTTCGCAAGTTGTACGAATATCATGACTGTATTTTTGTCGATTTATTTTGAAATGTTTATTGGTTTGCAAATGGTGCAAAAGACGATTGTAGGTAGTTGTTGAAACCAGTACGTCACCTTCCTTTCCTCCTTTTTCTTTGGTAAAAATAACTCCCTTATCTGTACCGGTGATAGAATCGAATCGTATGCCGTGCAGTTGATCCGATTTGATGAGTGTTACCCCTTCGATTCGTGCACCGCCTTCATGCTGAATAGTAGCTGCAATCCGATGTTCTGGTTGTGTTAGTGATGCGATAAGTACGTGGGGATGTTTATAGGTGCGGTTGTGATAATTATCTGCTACCAGTTTCAAGTCTCGCGAACTATCTAAAATTTTTTGTCGAACCGAAAAATCATAATCACCTGCTTCACCGTATTTAGACAAGGTATGACGTTTTAGCGCAATTTCTAATTTGGCCATGGCTGAAGATATCTTCTCTAAATATTGCTTACTAACATGGTATTCTGACTTGTACTCCATATAAGAAGCGACCATTTCACCCGTAATCAACAATGGATCTTTGATTTTCCAATGTTCACGCAGATAGTGAAAGAAATTATTGAAAACTTCGCGGTACGCTTTGGCGGTCTTATATGAAGTTATGCATTGGTAATGAGGATGTGTCTTATCGACACGTTCTGTTTTTTTGGCACCTTCGACAAAGATAACTTTAATCAGTTCCGCCGATTGGTAATAAACAGATCCTCGCATGTGGTCTTCTCGCTACAGAAATAGTGAACGGATTTAGCCGCCGTCCGGCAGGTTTGTTAAGTCAATCTTCATTTATTATTTACGTGTAAAGAGTAATCACGGCTCTTTTGGTTACGGTGGTACGGATGACCCTTGGGTCATTCTGAGCTCCATCGATTTTTAGATTCATAATATAAAAACGAGGGAACTGTAACATGGAAATTCATTCGATTTTACTCGGAGAGTTTTGTATCGGTAGGTTTTAAAAGTGCTCGGTTTCTATTTTGCAGAAAAATATAGCTTGCAATCCCCAATGGAGGGGATTAGGAGAGTTTAGCGAAATGGCGTATGAAAATGCCGAAAGAAATGGTTTTCAAACGGATATGAAAACGTCAAATTTTTTCCGTGTGCACTATTTCTTTCAAAAATGTATTTACAGTATCCGGAATTTTTGGAATAGATTTTTTCTGTATGTCAGAATCATTCCATTCAGAAGAAAAACTTTTGCTGATTCCATCTCCGTGTGCAACAACCAACAGCTTATCTTTGGTGCTGTACAGATGCCGCAAGTAATATTCACTTAGCACATGGTCCCACGCTTGTGTGATCTCATAGGCACGCAATAAATCGATATAAACGTTCTCACCCTGAATAAATGTACAATGCAGCGATGTGAACGTATCATTTTCAATAGTTCGTTTTACAATACTGAAATATTTGTTTGACTCCATTTTTCGAAGCTTTTCGTTCCCAAACAGCCGAAATGCCGATCTGATATGATTAGACACTTGAATGCTTGGCGAAGTATAAAGATCTTTATAGGTTAAAAACATTCCCAATAAAGTTGGTTTTTTTGGATTGTTGGGTTGCGAGATTAAGTAAAGTTTGAAATCCTCTTGTGCATCTAGTGGGACGATGGCTGTTTCTACATGCTGATACGTACTCATTTGGTGTTTTCCTTTTGATTTGTTATTGAGACTTCGAGTTCTTTCCATTTTTTTTGAATGGTTGACTGTGCAACTGAAAAGCGATGTTTCTTTTTTAGATACAGGGCTATCCGCTCGTAACTGTACATGTGATCCAGTCGAAGTGTGCGGATGATTGCCCAATATCCCATCAGTTTTTCATGTGTAGGGGATTTCTTGGTCAGTGTATTTTTGAATGATACTGCACGTGATGCTGAGAGCTCACGTATTTCATCCAGCGACAACTCACCAAAACTTTTTTTCGTCAGTTTTTTTTCCAAGGAACGTGTTACACCGATAGCTAAAATAAGTGCAGCATAGGTGATATCACTTGTTGTTATGACCCCTTTGTATTTTTGCAGCAAAGAATAAAAAATCTCTTTTTGCTTCTCAAACAGTGCCAACCTCGTTTCCATTGGGCATTTTGCTAAATAGTTAAGATGTCTTCTCTGATCGTCTTGACTGAGTTTGATTAGTTGTTGTAATGAATTTAAACGTTCATTCATTGTTTTGTCTCTCCTTTTAGTTCTGTATTTACGATCCAATTAGCGATGTCGGTGATCTTCCACATCCGCCTTTCCCCATACATAATCCACGGAGGGATTATTTGCTTTTCCAAAATAATTGAGTCTGGAATCGAATCCTTCCCACCAAATAGTTTGCTCAAATATGAGTAACTTCGTCCCCATTCTTTGGGCGCTTCTTTGGCATCCAACACCCATTTTTGATGTTTTTCATACATCTTTTCAACAACCTCTTTTTCGGTCACGATTTTCTCTTTTTCAAAAAGGCCTTTTTGCTTATGTTTTATTTCGTACGATTTCACAAGCTTACAGGAGCATTTTCGCTTGCGGTCTAAAGTCAATAAAATATTGATTTGTATGATTTGTTTTCGATATGATTCATGACAGTCAATAAAATATTGACCTAAAAATATGGAGAAACTTATGCAAGAAATCGCCAAAAGATTAAAAGAAGCACGAGAAAAAATTGGTAAAACACAGGTGGAAATGGCACAAGAGTTTAATTATTCAAAACAAATCTATAATAACCTCGAACACGGAAAACGTAGATTGCAGATTGAAGAAGTGACTATTTTGAAACATAAATTTAAGATTGATCCTAATTGGCTTATTTTTGGAGAAGGAAATATGAAGATAGAAGAGAATGAAAATAAGATCAAGTTAACAGATCTGATACTTGATTTCCAGGAATATGGGGGAGAAGTAGATCTCGTTAGAAAAGAGATTGTCAAAAAAATTTTAGAAAAGTTTTACAAACAAGAAAAAGGTTTCTTTCTATTCAAAAGGAAATCTCACAAATTTGGGAATAGAGTTCATTTTGTACTTATAAAAATCTTGAAAAGTTACAAATACTTTGGTTCGAAGGAAGATTCTAAAAATTTTCTTCGAGATAAAATCGAGGAGTTTTACGATACATCAGCCTTTTTAAAAGACGTAAAAAAAGAGTTATATGCATTATTAGAAAATATAAATAACAAGGATTGCTACTATCTTCTGCATAACCCGGATATTGTGATAGAACAGCTAAAATCAAAAGCTTTATCTTGGGATATTAAATTAAACGATTATTACAATGGAACTGACACAGTTAAAATTGCCGATTAAAAAGTTTCCGTAGGGTGGTTTGATAAAGTATCAAACCACTTCTTATCATATCTTCTAACACGATCTAAGTATCAATCCGCTATAATCGAATCTATTTTAAATGCAACTTTTCCCCCGTGAATTCAAGGATTTTTATGGCAAAAAAAGCCGCCGCCCCTAAAAAACAAAAAAATATCGAGGAGACCCTCTGGGACTCTGCCAATAAGCTACGCGGGACGGTCGAACCGTCCGAATACAAGCACGTCGTCCTCAGTCTCATCTTCCTCAAATTCGCCAGTGACAAATTCGAAGAGCGCCGTGGGGAACTCATCGCCGAAGGAAAAGAAAAATATCTCGAATTCGTCGAGTTCTACGCGATGAAAAACGTCTTTTTCCTCCCGCCGGAAGCGAGATGGAGCTACATCAGCGAAAACGCGAAACAAGACGATATCGCGGTCAAGATCGATACCGCTCTCTACACCGTCGAAAAAAACAACAAAGCGCTCAAAGGGGCGCTCCCCGATAACTATTTTTCCCGTCTGGATCTGGATGTCAGTAAACTCGCGACCCTAATCGATACGATCAATAACATCGACACCCTCAATGACAAATCCCACGACATCATCGGGCGGGTGTATGAGTATTTTCTCTCCAACTTCGCCCTCGCCGAGGGAAAAGGGAAAGGGGAGTTCTATACCCCCAAAAGCATCGTCAATCTGATCGCCGAGATGATCGAGCCCTACCGGGGCAAGATCTACGATCCGTGCTGCGGTTCGGGGGGGATGTTCGTGCAGTCGATGAAATTCGTCGACAACCACCAAGGAAACAAAAAAGACATCTCCGTCTACGGACAAGAGGGGACTTCCACCACCCTCAAACTGGCGAAAATGAATCTCGCCATTCGGGGGATCAGCGGAAATCTCGGAGACAACGCCGCCAATACGTTTAGTAAAGACCTCCATACCGATCTCAAAGCCGATTTCATCATGGCCAACCCTCCGTTCAACCAAAAAGACTGGCGTGCGGATAATGAACTCACCGACGATCCGCGCTGGAGCGGTTACGAGGTTCCGCCGACGTCCAACGCTAACTACGCGTGGATTTTGCACATGGTCTCCAAGCTCTCCCAAAACGGGGTCGCCGGATTTATCCTCGCCAACGGCGCCCTCTCGGGTGACGGAGTCGAAAAGGCGATCCGGGCGAAGCTGATCGAGAACCGTTTGGTCGAAGCGATTGTTATTTTGCCAAGAGATATGTTCTACACGACGGATATCAGTGTTACGCTTTGGATTCTAAACAAAAACAAAAAAGCCCATACGGTAGAGCACGGCGATGTCGTTCGCCGTTATCGTGACCGTGAAGATGAAGTGCTTTTTATGGACTTGCGCCAGGTCGGTGAGCCGTTCGAGAAAAAATTCGTGCAGTTCAGCGAAGCGCATATCCGCGATATCGCCCGTACCTATCACACGTGGCAGTGTGTCGAAGAGGGATACGAAAACATCCCCGAATACTGCTACAGCGCCACGATCCAGGAGATCAAAGCCAAAGATTATTCTCTCGTCCCCAGCAAATACATCGCGTTTGTCAACCGCGATGAAAACATCGATTTTGATGAGAAGATGCAGACGTTGCAATTTGAATTTGCCGACTTGCTCCGAGCCGAAGAGGAATCGAAAAAAGAGTTGTTAAACGTGTTCAAAGAGTTGGGTTATGCGATCGAACTATAAGGATCTTGGCAAATATATTCGTCAAGTAGATACTCGCAATGTTGAAGATAAGCAAGAAAATCTCTTAGGTGTTTCAACGCAAAAAAAATTTATTGAATCTATAGCAAATACGGTTGGAACTGATTTCAAGAAATATAAAGTTGTTAAAAAGTATCAGTTTACCTACGTTCCAGATACTTCACGCCGTGGTGATAAAATTGGAATTGCAATGTTGGAAACACATGAAGAAGCTTTGGTTTCTCAAGCTTATACGGTTTTTGAAATTATCGATTCTGAAGAATTACTTCCCGAATATTTGATGATGTGGTTTCGCCGTCCCGAATTCGATCGTTATGCCCGTTATATGTCACACGGCAGCGTGCGGGAGATTTTTGGCTGGGAAGAGATGTGTGATATTGAACTTCCTATCCCCTCGATCGAAAAACAGCGCGAGATCGTGCGGGAGTATCATACGATCACCGAGTGTATCCGCCTTAACGAACAGTTGAACCAAAAACTTGAAGAGACAGCACAAGCGCTCTATCGGCAGTGGTTTAATATGGACGAAGTCATTGATACAGAAAATAGTACGACATTGGAACAATATATCGAGTTTAATCCGACACATTCAATCAAAAAAGACACTTTATGTAGTTATGTAGAAATGGCTGACGTACAGGAAGACAGTCTAAGTATTAAACAGGTAGCCAAGCGTCCTTATACTGCCGGCTCTAAATTTCAAAATGGTGATACATTGCTGGCACGAATAACTCCGTGTCTTGAAAATGGTAAAACGGCATTTGTCGATTGTTTAGAAGATGGTGAAATAGCTTTTGGCTCGACTGAATTTATTGTAATGCGTGCTAAAAATGCCATTAGCCCGTTTTGGATCTATTGTTTTGCCAGAGATGAGCAGTTCAGAACTTATGCAATCAGCAGTATGATAGGTTCTTCAGGAAGAGAACGTGTGCATAGTGATTATTTAAATGAATATCCGATTATGAAAATCGATTTGAATACAATGCAAAAATTTCATGAATTTGTTCAGCCAATTTTTGAACGCATAAAAGCCAAATCTAAAGAGACTCAGCTTTTGAATACCATGCGACAAATTTTGCTTGCGAAAATGGCAACGATTGAAGTTGAAATACCGAAAGAAAGGGATTGATATGACATTAAAATCCATTGTAATTCACGAGATTACCAAAGAAGCAGGCAGTACCAATAGTGCGAGTATATATCTTTCAAATGATACCTTAGATGTTACGAATGAAAATGTTAAAAGAATTGTCAATTCTCTTGAAGAATCTTTTGCAAGAAAAACTGTTAAACGAGCGAAGTTCGCCGATGGAGGATTTCAAGATCGTGTAGAGTCATTCGAAAGTTTTGAAATTTTATCTCTTTCTCGCAATTTGACTGAAAATCTGAAAGACCGTATAGATGGTATTTCGGCAGCAAAAGGCGGTTATCTTGTTTTTGCAGAGTATGCTTCAAATCATGATTTCTTAGCACTTTTCCTTGTAAGAAATACGGATGGATCCAAATTGACGCCCAATGCTGGTAGCTGGGATCTGAATTCTACGCAATATCTCGATGTTGAACATTTTGCAATGGGTGCAAAAATCAATCTTTCAATTTTGAATGGTACGTCAGAAGACAGGTACGTTTCCCTTGTCCGTGGTAATACTGATATATCGCATTACTTTGAAGGCTGGATAGGACTTGATGATACGAAGCAGGAAAATAAAGATGCTGAAGCTTTATATGATGTTGCTAATCAAATCGATTTGCCAGCAGGTGTAACGAGAGAAGAACTCAAGAAAAAGATTTTTGACTACACCAAAAGTCATAGAGACCGAGTGATTAATCTGCGAGAACTCAGTCAATACTTGTATGCAGATGAAAATAAGATTTCAAACTTCTGCTCAGAAAATAATATTGACATCGATGGAGAGTTTAAACTCACTGGTAGCAACTTGCAAAAGTTTTATAAGGTCTCTGTAAAAGCTGATAACATTGAACTTACTGCTCCCAGAAGTAGTTTTAACCCCAATGCAATTCGAATAGTTGATGGCTCCGTAGTCATCAATTCTCCAGGCTTAGTCCAGCAAATTCAAAATGCATTGAATAATCACGGAAGAACCGATTAAAAATGAATGACGTTTCAAAGCTATTTAATCTTCTCGTACAATGTAATGACATTTCAGACAATGACCTGGAAATCGTTTCAAAAGAACTCGAAAATTCAACTGAAATTCTTGCTGAATATTCGATAACGTATGAGAAGCATGCTGAAGGCATTTATATCGACTTATCTATTCAGCCATTACATATCTACAAAACAAAAAAAGATTGTTTATTGCATTATGCAGATCAAACGTCCGATAAGCCTATTATCATCCTTCAAGATCAAATCTATTTTCAAGATGGTCATGCCGATGAAAATCTATTTTTTGAAAACTTGATTTTTGCATCCAAAATACAAAAACTTCTTATTGAAAAAGAGATTGCTTCATACCACGATATATTGCATGAAAAATTTATTTTTTTATCAGAGAAGAGAGGCAAGATAGAGGTTGGTTACAAAGACAAATCTTTGGATTTCTATGAAAGGAATCATGAGTTAAAAGAACTCTATCACAAGCTGTCTATAAAATGTCAGGAAAATGAATATTTGAGTTTTTTTCGAGACAATATGATTGAAAAAGTTCAGGATTGCAAAGATATTAACTACCGCTTCATTACTGCTTTGGAAAATTTGGCAAAAATTGTAGAAAAAGCCAATAGAGAATTTGAACTTTATAAAAACAAATTTTCATTTGAAGAATTCCAATCAAAGTTAGATGAGGAAAAGGACAAATATTTTAAAACGTTACAGGATTCACTCTCCGAATTTTTATCTAAAGTGAACTCACTTCCAATACAGTTTGGAGTATATATTTATCTATTATTTAGATTTGAAAAAGAACCGTATCCTCTATTGATTGCTTCTGGCATAATTTTTGTTTGGAGCCTTTTTAGTTTCTTCACCATTAGCACAATGAAAAAAGGTATTTCTGATTTAAAAGTGAGATTTGATCATGTATTTCAGTTGATTTCGGAAAAATCTGGAATTGATAAAGAGGTATTGGTTAAAGAACAAGATGGAGTAAACGGAAGAGTTCGAAGCATTTTAAAACTTACGAGTATATATCAATCGGTCGTTATTGTTTTTACGGTCGGTTTTATTCTAATGGCTATATATTTGATTGATTTGGCTTCTCCTCATTTTTTTGAAGTTTTGATACATCCGATAAGAGCTTTTTGTTCTGGGATCAATTTATGAAACTCACCGCACACGAAAACCACGACACCGAATTTAAACAATCCTGGCGCGACGAGTATATCCAGTGGATCTGCGGATTTGCCAATGCCAAGGGGGGTACGATCTACATCGGTGTCGATGATGTGGGTGAGATCGTCGGGATCGACAATGCCAAAAAACTGCTCGAAGACATCCCCAACAAAGTCCGCGATCTGCTCGGCATCATCGTCGATGTCCAGATGGATGAAGCGCAGGGGCGACAATACCTCTCCATCGCTACCGAACCCTATCCGTATCCCGTCAGCTATAAGGGGCAATACCATTACCGTACCGGTAGCACCAAACAAGAGCTCAAAGGCGCAGCGCTGGATCGGTTTTTACTCGAAAAACAGGGGAAACGGTGGGACGGTGTACCGATACCGTATATCAAGCGCACCGATTTGGACCCCTCGGCGATCGAGACGTTTCGCCAGCGTGCCGCCAAGAAAGAGCGTCTGGATGTCGATATCCTGAACGAAACGGACGAGGAACTGATCGACAAACTTCATCTCATCGACGGGGAGTATCTCAAGCGTGCCTCGGTACTGCTGTTTGCCAAAGATGCCGAAAGATACATCACCGGTGCCTACATCAAGATCGGGTATTTTAAAACAGACAGCGATTTGCGCTTTCACGATGAGATCCACGGCAATCTGTTCGATCAGATCGAAAAGACGATCGATCTGCTCTATACCAAATACCTCAAAGCCGATATCACCTACGAGGGGATACAGAGGATCGAGACGTTCCCGGTCTCAAAACTCGCTTTGCGTGAAGCGCTCATCAATGCCGTGGCGCACAAGGATTACGGCAGCGGTACCCCGATCCAGATCAGCGTGTACGATGACAAGCTGATGATTTGGAATGCCGGGGATCTCCCGCAGGGGTGGAGCGTGGAGACGCTGAAACAAAAGCACCCGTCCAAGCCGTTTAACCCCGATATCGCCCATATCTTTTTCCTCGCAGGGCTTATCGAATCCTGGGGGCGCGGTATCGATAAAATCATCAGCGAATCGGTAGCCTACAACCGTGTCGAGCCGACCCTTCGATACGATAACGGTCTGTGGATTTCTTTTGGGTTTATACCGGCAGCCGATGAAGCGGTAGAAACTAGGGGAAAAACTAGGGGAAAAACTAGGGAGAACATTCTCGAAACTATGAGAAAAACCCCTTCCGTTACGATGGAAGAGTTGGCTGAGGCCGCGGGCATCAGCACCAAAGGGATCGAATGGCAGATCCAAAAACTCAAATCCGAGGGGATTATCAGACGGATCGGATCGGCCAAAGGCGGGCATTGGGAGGTGACAGGTGAGTAGGTTTACCGAAGGGCGGCTGGAACAGGCGATCATCGAGCTGCTGGGCGAAGAGCAGATTACGCACGTATCGGGTGAAACGATCATCAGAGATCCGCAGGGCGTTTTGATCGAAGAGGATCTGCGATCCTTTTTATCCACACGATACGCATCCGATGGGATCACACCCAATGAAATCGATGGGCTGATCCGCAAGCTGGAACTCCTCCCCCACTCGGATCTGTATGAGAGCAATAAAGCGATTATGAAGATAGTCTCTGACGGATTTCTCCTCAAACGCGAAGATCGCTCCCAAAAAGATCTCTATGTTCAGCTGATCGATTATACGGATGTCGATCGAAACCATTTCAAAATCGTCAATCAGCTGGAGATTCAGGGGTATGAACTGCGTATCCCCGATGGCATTCTCTATATCAACGGATTGCCGCTCGTGGTATTCGAATTCAAAAGCGCGATTCGTGAAGAGGCAACGATTCACGATGCGTTTATCCAGCTCACCGTACGGTATCGGCGGGATATCCCAGAACTGTTCAAATACAATGCGCTGTGCGTCATCAGCGACGGGGTAAACAGCAAAGCGGGGTCGTTTTTCGCTCCGTATGAATTTTTCTATGCGTGGCGCAAGATCACGGGTGATGAGTCGATCGAACGCGATGGGATCGATTCGCTCTATACGATGATCAAAGGGCTCTTTGGGCGGGATCGATTGTGCGATATCATCCGCCATTTCATCTATTTCCCCGACACCTCCAAAAAAGAGGAAAAGGTCGTATGCCGCTATCCGCAGTACTACGCGGCCACAAAACTCTATGCCAATATCATGAAACACCGCAAACCCGAAGGAGACGGGAAAGGGGGGACGTATTTCGGTGCGACGGGGTGCGGTAAAAGCTATACGATGCTCTATCTGAGCCGTTTGCTGATGAAAAGCGTCGATTTCGCGAGTCCGACCATCGTCCTCATCACCGATCGAACCGATCTGGACGATCAGCTCTCCGATCAGTTTACCAATGCCAAAGGCTACGTCGGCGACGATGCGATCATCAGCGTGGAGAGCCGGGCGCAGCTGCGTGAACTCCTCAAAGGACGTTCCAGCGGCGGAGTCTTTTTGACGACGATCCACAAATTTACCGAAGACACCGAGCTGCTGAGCGAACGCAACAACATCATCTGTATTTCGGATGAAGCCCACAGGTCACAGACCAATCTGGATCAGAAAGTAAGCGTCACCGAAAAAGGGGTCAAACGAAGCTACGGATTTGCCAAATATCTGCACGATTCGCTTCCGAATGCAACGTACGTCGGATTTACAGGGACGCCGGTCGATGCCACTCTCGACGTATTCGGGGAGGTCGTCGATTCGTATACGATGAGCGAATCGGTCAAGGATGAGATTACCGTCCGTATCGTCTATGAAGGGCGTGCGGCAAAAGTGCTTCTCGACAACGGCAAGCTCAAAGAGATCGAAAACTATTACAACGAATGCGCCGAAGAGGGAACCAGCGAATATCAGATCGAAAAGAGCAAAAAAGCCAACGCCAAAATGAATGTTATCCTGGGCGATCCGGATCGGATCAAAGCGCTGGCGGGAGATTTTGTAGCCCATTACGAAAAGCGCGTTTCAGAAGGCTCGACGGTCAAAGGCAAAGCGATGTTCGTATGCAGCAGCCGTCCGATCGCCTATCAGTTCTACAAAGAGGTCATTGCACTGCGTCCGGAGTGGGCAGAAATCCGAGTATGCGACGAAGGTGCCGAACTGAGCGAAAAAGAGCGCCAGGAGATCAAACCGATGGAGCGGATCAAAATGATCATGACGCGGAACAAGGACGATTCCGAAGAGCTGTATCGTATGCTGGGGACCAAAGAGGATCGCAAAGAGCTGGACCGGCAGTTTAAAAACGCCAAATCCAATTTTAAAATCGCGATCGTCGTCGATATGTGGCTGACGGGATTCGATGTCCCTTTTCTCGATACGATCTACATTGACAAACCGATCCAGCGGCATAACCTCATTCAGACGATTTCGCGCGTCAACCGCAAATTCGAGGGGAAAGAAAAAGGGCTTGTCGTCGATTATATCGGGATCAAAAGGCAGATGAACCTGGCACTTGCCCACTATTCGAAAGGAGAAAGTACCAATTTCGAAGAGATCGAGCAGTCGATCGTGGTGGTCAAAGATCATCTCGATTTGATCGGAAAAATTTTTCACCATTTTGATGCGGCTTTGTATTTCCGAGGATCACCGTTGCAGCAGCTCCAAACGCTGAATATGGCAGCGGAATACGTGCAGATCACTCAGGAGATCGAAAAGCGGTTTATGTATCTGGTCAAGCGCCTCAAAGCAGCCTACGATATTTGCAGCGGAAGTGAAGTCTTTAGCCAAAGTGAACGCGATACGATCCACTTTTATCTGGCGGTTCGTTCGATCGTATTCAAACTGACCAAGGGCAATGCTCCCGACGTCGCGCAGATGAACGCCAAAGTCCGGGATATGATCAAAGACGCTTTGGAAAGCGACGGGGTCGAGGAGATTTTTAAACTCGGTGACGCACAGCAATCGCAAATCGATATTTTCGATGATGAGTATCTGGCAAAGATCGAGAAAATCAAGCTCCCCAATACCAAAATCAAACTGTTGCAGCAGCTTTTGACCAAAGCGATCAACGATTTCAAAAAAGTGAACAAAACCAAAGGGATCGACTTTTCCCAAAAGTTCAAAGCGCTGGTTGACATGTACAATGAACGTAAAGAAGCAGATGTATTGCGCAGTGAAGTCCTCGAAGACTTTACCGATCAAATTATCGACTTGTATCATGCCCTGAAAAAAGAAAAAGAGTCGTTTGCCGACATGGGCATCGATTTCGAAGAAAAAGCGTTTTATGACATCCTAAAGGCGATGGCACACCGCTATGATTTTTACTATCCCGAAGAAAAACTGCTCCATCTGGCCAAAGAGGTCAAACTCGTCGTGGATGACAAAGCCAAATATACCGACTGGAGTCAACGTGATGATATCAAAGCTGAGCTCAAAGCCGATCTGATTATCCTGCTGGCAGAAAACGATTATCCGCCAATTGATAGAGATGAAGTGTATAAAGAGATTTTTGAGCAAGCTGAGAATTTTAAAAAATATCGCCAAGCAGGGTTATGAAAGTCTAAGAGAATGATAGCAAGTCAAATTCCAGAGTGAGAAGGGAGGAGATGACGCAGTTAGGGGCTTCAAAGCTCCCAAAATTTTGGGCATACTTCTCCGCACTTGAAATTCTACTAACTACATTTACGTTATAATTCCGTCGTTTCGATTGATCGTCGAATAGCCTCTTCGCCTTTTTCACGCTCGGCAAGAGCATACCATCAACTGTCGGTTGTGCTGTTCAGTTTGTTCCGTGTCCATTATGTGAGAGTCTTGGATTTAGGTCGGTATGAGAAGGTGCAGAGAGCATAGTATCTACCACAGCGCTACTTTTCGCGTGTGATCGATCCCCCTTTTGGTTTCCCTGTGAGAGCCAGCCGCAGCCGCATCAACTTCTACTCTTTTTTCTATATTTCGGGTACTGCATTATGAGCAGAGACTATGATGGTCACAATCAAAATATATACTTCACCAGACGCTTGATGATACGCCTTTCATATATTGAACAATGGGAATGGATTTGTGAGTAAGGGAACAGGTACCAAGTGTCCCAATTGAATTACTCAACGGGAAGCCGAGAGGCTTCCATCACTTGGGAGTGATTGAACACTTGGTACCCCGTTGAATAATCGTAACGGGGAAATCATAGTTGAAAAAATGAGCTATGTTAATATATTTTCACAGGCTGTCAAAGCGTATCAAAACGTTTCATATTACTACGAATTTTTTCATGAACGTAGCTGAAAGGGAAGGTTTTTTGAAGATATAAAATTATCGTGGATTGAAAAGGTTGAACTCAGATTGATGTTTGTAGTAAAAATGTAGTAAAAAAAGTTTTTTGTGAATTCTTAAAAAATGAAGAAAAAGCTTTGAAAGTCCCTATTTAAGGGTGGTGCGGACGAAAGGACTTGAACCTTCACACCGTGAGGCACCAGATCCTAAGTCTGGCGTGTCTACCAATTTCACCACGTCCGCATAACAAAAAAAAGTCTAAGGTGGTACGCCCTAGAGGATTCGAACCTCTGACCGATGCCTTAGAAGGGCATTGCTCTATCCAGCTGAGCTAAGGACGCGAAAGACTATATGGTGCGCCCGATAGGGTTCGAACCTATAACCTACGGATCCGAAGTCCGTTACTCTATCCAGTTGAGCTACGAACGCACAATCACCTTCTAAAATATCGTGTATCAAAGGAGTTTCAAACCAGAAACAAATGGGGTGGAATATGGGAATCGAACCCACGACCCTCAGAACCACAACCTGATGCTCTAACCGACTGAGCTAATTCCACCATTCACGTAATAAAGAATCTGTGTTTGAAAATAAGATACAAAAAGAAAAAAACATGGTCGGGGCGAGAGGACTCGAACCTCCGGCCCCTTGGTCCCAAACCAAGTACTCTAACCATACTGAGCTACGCCCCGACCTTCATCTAATCTAACCCAAGTGAGCTTAATTAGTGAGGCGAAATTATATCGGAAAGCAAGAATATTGTCAAGAGACGTGTTTATAATCGTAATGGTTTCGGCAGAAACATTGTAAAAAAGGGATTTGATGAAGGAACCAACTTGAAATTAATGTATAATCGGGACTTATTATTGCTGGGGTTGTATCAGAATATATTGCTTGTGGATGAGGTGCAAAAAAAGAATGAAGAAGTATTTTCGTAAAAAAGATATGTCCGGCGTAAACGGGGAATTCCAGCGTCGATTGGGGCTGATGGACGTTACTTTCATCGGCGTCGGAGCGGTTATCGGAGCCGGTATTTTTGTTATTACCGGTCAGGCGGCAGCTACGATGGCCGGGCCCGCTATTGTCCTTTCGTTTTTACTGGGTGCCGTTATGATCGGCATTACGGCGCTCATCTATGCGGAGCTTAGCTCGGCTTATCCGGTAGCGGGAAGTGCCTATAGTTTTACGTTCGCGTCGCTGGGTGAAGTGTTCGCGTGGTTTGTCGGGTGGAATCTGCTGTTGGAATACGGAGTGGCTACGGCAGCCGTGGCGACCGGATGGTCGGGCTATTTGCGCCGTTTTTTAGAAAACAGCATGGGAATAGAAATACCTTTGGCTCTCAGCGGTGCGTATAACCCCGGCGCCGGAACGTATATCGACATCAGTGCGTTCGGGATTATTTTAGCTATTTTCGTCCTTCTGGCGATCGGGATTAAAGAGAGTGCAAAGGTCAATACGGCTATTGTCTTGATTAAACTATCCGTTCTGGTGACGTTTGTCGTGGTCGGTCTTCCCCACGTCGATTTTAATAATCTTGTCGATTTTTTCCCATTCGGATGGGAAGGGGTTTGGCATGGAGCCGCTCTGATTATTTTTGCGTATCTCGGATTTGACGCGATCAGTACGGTAGCGGAGGAGACGAAAAATCCCACCCGTAATATTCCGTTGGGCTTGATGCTCTCGTTGGCTCTTAGCGTTGTCTTTTTTATCCTCGTAAGCTTTACCCTTACCGCAATCGTCCCCTACCAAGAATTGAATGTTCCCGATGCCCTTGCGTTTGCGCTGTATAAAGTAAATGAACCCTTTGCCGCCAATGTGATTGCATTGGGAGCGGTCATTACGATTACGACCGTTATGATCGTTATGGGGCTTGGCTTTACCCGCATCTTTTTTGCCCTCGCACGCGACGGGCTTTTGCCCAAATCACTGAGTGAAATTCATCCGAAATACAATACGCCGTATAAAGCAACTCTGATCGGGGGCGTATTACTGAGCGTTATGGCAGGACTCGTTCCTCTTAAAACGCTTGCGGAATTGGTTAATATCGGAACATTGTTCGCTTATCTGATGGTAGCGGTGGCGATCATCGTTTTGCGACGCCAAAATATCATTCAGCCGGTGTTTAAAGTCCCTGCGTTCAAGATTCTTATGCCGCTCAATTTCATCCTGATCATATTTATGATGGCGGGACTGCCGTTTGATACGTGGTTGCGTTTTATCGGATGGTCGATCATCGGTATGATGATTTATGCCTTTTACGGTGCCAAACGTGCGAAGGAAGAGGGATGAGTATATCTACGTTGCGGCAGGTGCTGACGCTGCCTGTCATCGTCATCGCGATGGGGTATTTTGTCGACATATACGATCTGATTTTATTCGGCGTCGTTCGGGTGGAGAGTCTCACCGAACTCGGATTAGACAAAGAGGGGATTACCTATTGGGGATCGATCATCCTCAACGCCCAGATGGCGGGAATGTTGATAGGGGGGATATTATGGGGGATCCTCGGAGATAAAAAAGGGCGGTTGTCGGTGCTGTTTGCCTCGATCATCCTCTATTCGGTTGCGAATCTGCTCAATGCGTTTGTCACCGATGTAGAGCAGTACGCGATTCTTCGTTTTATCGCAGGGATCGGCCTGGCCGGCGAACTGGGTGCTGGGGTGACGCTGGTCGCCGAAATTCTCCCCAAAGAGCTGCGCGGATACGGGGTCATGACGATCGCGGCGTTCGGTGTTCTTGGGGTTGTCGCGGCCAATATCGTCGCAGAGCATTTTGCATGGCGTAATGCCTATATCATCGGCGGGGTATTGGGCTTTATGCTCCTTGTTTTGCGGTTCCGTGTCCGGGAATCGGCGATGTTTGAGCATCATGTGAGCGACGATATCAAACGGGGGCAGTTTTTCGCCCTTTTTGCCCATAAAAAACTTTTTGCAAAATACATCAAAGCGATTGTAATCGGGATGCCGCTGTGGTATGTTGTCGGGGTTTTGGTGATGTTTTCTCCCGAATTTGCGCAGGCGCTATCGATCCAGGGGGAGGTGAGTGCCGGAGCGGCGCTGATGTACACCTACATCGGACTCTCGGTCGGCGATCTGGCCAGTGGTTACCTCTCCCAGCAGATGAGAAGCCGTAAAAAAGCGTATGCCGTTTTTATGGGGTTTTCCGTCGTCAGTGTCCTGTACTATTTTACACTGAGCGGGGCGAGCGCGGAAATGTTTTATATGGCCGCGTTTTTTCTGGGGGTGTTCTGCGGTTACTGGGCGCTCTTTATTACGATGGCGGCGGAGCAGTTCGGAACGAATATACGCGCTACCGTCGCAACCACGGTTCCCAATTTCGTCCGCGGCGCGGTGGTTCCCATCACGTCGAGCTTTATGCTTCTCAAAGAGAGTATGGGAGTTTTGGGATCAGCCGCTGTGGTCGGCGTAGTGACGTTTTCGATTGCGTTGATTGCGCTGTATTACACGCGGGAAACGTTTCATGAGGATTTGGATTACATAGAGGCGTGATGTACTTTTCTCTTTAGCGAGAAAAGTATAGAAGGTATTAAAACTGAATCATCCCGTCGATAGGTGACGAAGCCGTAGCGTACGGACGTTTCGGAATCCGTCCCGCCAGGTAGCTTAATCGCCCCGCGATCACCGCATTCTTCATAGCTTCGGCCATCAACATCGGATTTTGCGCCTGTGCAATCGCCGTGTTAGTCAATACGCCATCCGCACCCAGCTCCATTGCCAATGCCGCATCAGAAGCACACCCAATTCCCGCATCAACGATGATAGGCACCTTGACCGCTTCGCGTACAAACACGATGTTATAGCGATTTTGCACGCCAAGACCGCTTCCGATCGGGGCGGCGAGAGGCATGATCGCGTGCGCTCCCGCGTCTTCGAGACGGCGCGCCATGATCGGATCATCCGAGGTGTAGGCCATGATCGTAAAGCCGTCTTTGGCCAACACTTCACACGCTTTGATCGTTTCGAGGACATCGGGATAGAGGGTTTTCTGGGTATCTCCGATCACTTCGAGTTTGATCAGATCAATCCCCGTCGCTTCGCGGGTGAGACGAAAAAGGGTAATCGCCTCTTCGGCCGTCGTGCATCCTGCCGAGTTGGGAAGGAATTTGACGTTGGTACCCGCAAACGTGTCGCGCAGATTCGGTTCGTTCGGGTTGGTGATGTTGAGGCGGCGGACCGCTACGGTAATGAGTTCGGAGCCAGAGGCTAGCGTAGCCGCTTTGGTCATCTCAAACGAATCGTATTTACCGCTGCCGACGATCAAACGGCTGCCGAGAGTGTATTTGCCGATTTGCAAAGTATGCATGGATAGGCTCCTTTGAATTAATGTGGGGTTTATAGCATAGAAAATCTTAGGAATTCTACGATTCTTTGAGCAGACTGATAATGCTTAAGGGTAAAATTTCATGCTCGATGGCACGGATTTTCGTCGTGAAGCTCTCAAGGGTCTCACCGTCGCTTTTAGCGAAGGATCGCTGCATGATGACTTCCCCGCCATCGAGCTCGTCGGTGACCCAGTGTACGCTCACCCCGCATATTTTCTCGTCACTCTCGAAGCTGCGTTCGATGGCGCGGGCTCCTTTGAATGCGGGGAGCAGTGCGGGATGAAGGTTAATCGAGCGGACTTGCGATGTAAAGACGGGGGTGAGGATCCGCATGAATCCGCACAGAACGACCAAATCCGGGTCGTATTCGCCGATCAGTTCGACCAACGCCGCATCGTAACTCTCCCGGCTTTCAAATTCGCGATGATCCAGAATTTCGACGGGAATTCCAGCGGAACGGGCTTTGGCAATTCCTCCGGCTTCGGGATTGTTGGTGATGGCAGCGATGATCGCGCAATGCTTGAGGTGGAGCTTTTCGATCAGGTTGGCGAGGTTAGTCCCCTCGCCGCTAAACAAGGTCACAATGCGTTTCATAAATGGGTAATTCTTTCAATAAGGTCAAACGGTGTCAGGGCATAGTTGCCGCGATCCCAGCTTTTAGCGCCGAACGTATGGGCAAGCGATCCTTGAACGGCGGCGTCAAGAGGCTCATATCCTTGTGCCAGCAGGGCGCCGATCAGTCCTCCGAGTACATCGCCGCTTCCCCCTTTAGCCAAGGCAACGGTACCGTGCGGATTGACGTAAAAACGCTCATGGTGTCCGATGATGACATTGGAACCTTTTAGCACCAAAACGGCATTGGGATAGGCGGTGCAGAACCGTTCGGCGTAACCGAAGCGGTCGTTTTGGAGAGTGTCGACGTCGATGTCGGCGATTTCGCAGCACCGCAGAAGCCGTGTGAACTCTTTGGGATGGGGGGTCAAAATGATCCGTTGCCGCTTCAGCAATCTGGCGAGTATCGGATGAGTCAAAATATCGGCATCCAATACCATCGGCAGTTCGTTCTCCAGCAGTTGCGCGAGCTCTTCGTCGTCGAATTCGCTCCCCAGCCCCATTCCCACCGCAATGGCGGTTGTCGTAGCGGGGAGGGAATGGCTTTGCATCAGTTCGTAAGGGATACGGACGTTTTCGTTGCTGATCAGGCTAACCAGTCCGGCACCGAACCGTAACGCCGCGGAGCCGGCGATCACTGCCGCTCCCGTTTTCTCGCCGCACACGACCGATAGATGGCCGTAGTGCCCTTTGTGCGCCGAGGCATGGATGCGTCGAGGAAGGTTTAAATCCGATTCTTCCAGCAACTGCCATGAAGACGGGGTTTCGTAAAAAGAGCGCGGAACTCCCAGGTCGCATGAATCGATCTCGCCTGCAACCTCTTTGGCCGCGTCGCTGAACAGCCCCCGTTTGAGACCGCCCATCGTCACGGTCAGATCGGCACGAAAGACATGACTCTCATGCGTACCGTTCGGATAAAGCCCGCTGGGAACGTCGCACGCGATTTTGAATCCCTCCATCGCGTTGATCCGATCGATCACTTCCGCTGCGGTGGGGCCAAGAGGCCGCGAGAGGCCGCTGCCGAACATCGCATCGACAATCACGTCGTAGGCATTCCCTATCTCGGTATGGTTGATCTCCAGTGCTTCAAGGCGGGAGCGCTGCAGCTGTGCGAGAGGAGAAGAAGCCCCAAAGGGGAGATGAACGCAAACGTCGTATTCCCCAAGCAGCAGCCGTGCCAGTGCAAGCCCGTCGGCTCCGTTATTGCCGCTGCCGCACACGATCAAAACTCTCAAACCGGCAGGAAAACGACGGCAGATAGCCGCTTTCAGCGCTAGGGCGGCATGTTCCATCATAATCTCTTCGGACAGACCGAATTTGGAGACGGCACGTTGATCGAGTGAACTGACTTCAAGATAAAGGTTGCGCATGTCAAGACCTGAATTAATAAGGTTATTCGGCTATAATTATTTTTATGAACAACGATTATATCGCAATAGCCAAAAACACACTTGAAATCGAAGCGGCCATGCTCCGCGAAGCGATGGAGCGGTTAGACGGAGAAATCATCCGTGCCGTAGAGATCATTCTTTCGTGCAAAGGAAAACTGATCGTGACCGGTGTCGGAAAATCGGGTCTTATCGGGGCCAAAATCGCCGCGACGTTTGCGTCGACCGGAACGCCGAGTTTTTTCCTCCATCCTACCGAGGCTCTTCACGGCGATCTGGGAATGATCGGGAAAGAGGATGCTGTCCTTGCGATCAGCTACAGCGGCGAGAGCGAGGAACTCAGCTCAATCCTTCCCCATATCAAGCGTTTTGATATCCCTTTGATCGGGATGACCCGTAATAATGCTTCGACCCTCGGACGCACCAGCGACGTGGTGATCAACATCAACGTCAGCAAAGAAGCGTGTCCTCTCGATGCGGCGCCTACCAGCTCGACGACTCTGACGCTGGCAATGGGTGATGCCCTTGCGGTGTGCCTGATGAGGGCGCGCAATTTTCAAAAAGAGGATTTTGCCTCGTTTCATCCCGGCGGCTCACTCGGCAAACGGTTGTTTGTCAAAGTTTCTGATTTGATGCGGACGGAAAACCTTCCGATCGTCGAGGAAAGCACGTCGCTCAAAGAAGCCATTTTGGCTCTGAGCGAGGGACGTTTGGGGACGGTGATGCTGCGTGACGCGCAGGGGAAACTCTCCGGGCTTCTCAGCGACGGGGATATTCGCCGTGCGCTGATGAACGAATCGTTCTCGCTTGATGCTCCGGCATCGGCTTATGCTACGAAAAATCCGCTTGTGATTGACGATGCGACGATGTTGGCCAGCGATGCGTTGGTGCTGATCGAGAACAAAAAAATCCAGTTGCTGGTCGTTACGGACAAAACCGGCGTCATTCAGGGTGCTCTGCACCTTCATACTCTCGTGGAAGCAGGTATCTCATGATGCGTCTGAACAAATTTATCGCCCACTACTCGACGTATTCGCGCCGCGAAGCCGATCAGGCTATTTTGGACGGATATGTCCGTATCGACGGCGAGATCGAAAAAAATCCCGCGACACAGGTGGATGAGCGGACGGCAAACGTCAGTATCAGCGGCAACAAGGTGACCGCACACGATCAGTTTACCGTGATCGTCTATAACAAGCCGCGCGGTGAACTGGTAACGAAAAAAGACCCGCAGGGGCGCAAGACCATTTACGATTCGCTTGCAAAGCAGTACCGCCATTTCATCCCCGTCGGACGGCTCGACTACGCTTCGGAAGGCTTGCTGCTTCTTACCGACGCATCGCGCGTTGCGACGGCATTGATGACGTCGAAGATGGAGCGGGTGTACAAGATCAAGATCAAAGGCCCCGTTACGGATGCGATGAAGGTTGCGATGGGCGAAGGGCTCGAACTCGAAGATGCCAGCGCCGGGGCACATGAGCATTCGGAAATCGGATCGATGAATTTCGCCCCTTTTTACGCTTACCAGATCCAGAAAAACCAGGGTGATTTTTCGGTGCTCAAAGTCGCGATCGGCGAGGGGCAAAACCGCGAACTCCGCCGTTTTTTCGCCCATTTCGGTGCCGAAGTCGTTGACCTCAAACGGCTCAGTTTCGGGGGAATCGACCTGAATAATCTTCCGACCGGAAAAGTTCGCTTTTTAGAACGCAACGAATACGTCTCTTTGCGGGAATTCTTGGATGCGGTTGAAAAATCGGAAAAAACCAAACAAAAATCGGAGAAGAAGTTTCCCAAAGCCGAAGGGGAATCTGAACCGAAGTTCCTAAAAGAAAAACCGAAGCCGGAAAAAAGAGCTTTCAGCAAAGAGAAGGCAAAATCTAAATCCAAGCCGGCGAATGATTCTTTCAGCACAAATAAATACAAACCGGAAAAAAAATTTACACAAGGTGAACGCAAAAAATGAAAACATTGAAATTTCCGACCAGCCACAAAACGCAGCTAATGGATATCAGCAATGAGGTGAGTGAAGCGGTCATTACATCAGGTGTCAAAGAGGGCATTTGTGTCGTTTTTACCCCCCACACGACGGGAAGCGTATTTTTGTTTGAAAATGCCGATCCGAATCTTCGCCGCGATCTGCTGGCTGCATTGTCCAAAACAATTCCCAGCGACGAGCATTACACCCATGTAGGCTCCAATGCCGCCGCCCACCTGAAATCTTCGCGCATGGGCGCATCCGTGACGATCCCGGTCCATGGCGGGCGCCCGATGTTCGGGAAATGGCAGGGAGTGTTTTTCGGCGAATTCGACGGCCCAAGACAGGAACGCGAAGTAGTCATCAAGGTTATTGCGGGATAACGTTTTTGGACTTCACCTACCTCCTCCGCCCTAAAAGCTTCGACGAAGTTGTCGGGCAGGATCATTTATGCTCATCCGATGCTCCTCTGCGCACTTTGTGCGAAGGGGGAAATCTTACCCACTCTTTTTTCTACGGTCCTCCCGGTTCGGGCAAGACCTCTCTGGCGCGTATCATCGCTGACGTGATGGATTTGCCGTTTTACGAATTCAACGCGACCTCGCTCAAAATCGAGCAGCTTCGCAAAATTTTCGACCAATACGAAGGGGCATTGACCCGGCCGCTGATTTTCATCGATGAGGTACACCGCCTTGCAAAGAATCAGCAGGAAGTGTTATTGCCGGTTATGGAAAAAAACAGCGTGTTAGTTATCGGGGCATCGACCGAAAACCCCTATTTTTCGCTAAATGCGGCGATGCGCTCGCGCTCGCTTTTATTCGAACTGCGCGAAATCGGTTTGGATGCGTTAGAAAATCTGTTAGCCAGAACAGGCGTGGAAACGGACGAAGAAGCGCGCGAATATCTGGTGGCAAGTTCGGGCGGAGACGCCCGGGCGATGCTCAAACTGCTTGAAGTCGCAGTGGCGCTCAACAAACCGATTACGGTGAAATTGCTCAAATCGCTCCGCCCCGCCGCACAGGCACGGGGAAGCTCCGAAGCGGGGGTGCATTACGACCTTGCTTCCGCCCTCATTAAGAGCATTCGAGGCTCAGACCCCGATGCGGCGGTCTATTACCTCGCCCGTCTGATCGAGGGGGGAGAACCTCCCGAATTTATCGCCAGACGTCTCGTGATCCTTGCCAGCGAGGATGTGGGAAATGCCAATCCGCAGGCGCTGACGCTGACGACTTCGGCCATGACGAGCGTGAAGCAGATCGGCTATCCCGAAGCGCGGATCATCCTCTCTCAGGCGGTCATCTACCTGTGTGCCTCACCGAAATCAAACTCGGCCTACAACGCAATCAATGCCGCACAGCAGGCTGTCAGAAACGGCGTTATCCTCGAAATTCCCGAACACTTGCGCCAACAGCACAAAGGGTATCTGTATCCGCACGACGCAGGCGGATGGGTGAACCAAAAATATCTCTCCAAGCCGCTCAAATTCGTTGAATTCAAACCGATCGGTTACGAAGCGAAGATGGGGGAGTGGATTGCAAAAGTGTGGAACAGTTCCAAAGAGTAAGAAATCTGAATGATGTAAATGAGCCGCGCGCGAAGCAGTAGTGCGAGAGTCGCGCGTAGCGAACCATCAGTCAGATGAGGTTTTTTTGGTTCCTTTTTTTGCCGGAACAAAAAAAGGGACATAAGGATTTAGATGCTGTAATACGTCGCCTCTTTGTGATGGACGACGAGCGCCGTCGTGCTCTGTTCCGGGTGAATCTGGAAGGTTTCGCTGAGGGTGATCCCGAACTCTTCGGGGCGCAACAGATCAAAGATGATTCGGCTTTGTTCCAAATCAGGGCATGCAGGGTAGCCGAAGGAATAACGTGCCCCCTGATAGCGGTTCAATCGGACGTCGCGCAGGCTGAACCCTTCATCGTCGTGCGCGATGTTCAGGTCTAACCGGATTTGTTTGTGCGCCACTTCCGCCAAAGCCTCAGCCAGCTCCACCCCAAATCCGTGCACCATGTTGTATTCGAGATATTCATTATTGGCGTACAGCTCTTTTTCATACTCGCTAAATCTATCCCCCACGCTCACACAGGTAAGCGGCAAAACATCATCGCGCGTATGGGCGAAAAAATCACTCAGCGCGCGGTGAGGCGCTTTGCGCTGACGCGGAAATTCGAAGACGTATTTGGCATTGCCGATCACTGCATCCAACGGCTGTCGATTCGCATTTTCGTCACTATTCCACCCGCAGCTTTCATCGAAAATCAGCAGCTCTTGGTCGCTGCTGCGTACGGGATAGTATCCGTAAATTACCGTAGGGTCAAACAGTCCCCGTTTGACGATCTCTTTTTTGATCCGCTCATACGCGGGATACACTTTGCTCTCAAGGAGCTTTTTATACTCATTGGCGTCCATGCCGGCACGTTTGTATCCCCAGTGCATTTTAAAGAGGCTACGGCGGTTGATCCACTCGCACACCATATCAAAATAAAGCTGCTCTTTGCGCAATACCCGT
>NZ_JQGL01000005.1 GCF_000747095.1 Sulfuricurvum sp. MLSB | reverse complement strand
AGATATTTGCCGTGCGATGGAAGATTTTGAGATCAAAGAGGCGTGTGACGGGATCGAAACGGTCGAGATGGCGGAGCAATGGCGCCCGCATATCATCATCATCGATGTGATGATGCCGCGTCTCGATGGATTTCAGGCCTCCAAGATCATCAAAAAGCGCTATCCCCAAACGATTATCGTAGCCCTCACTGCCATCATAGACCCGAATATGGAAAAAAACATGGCCTCCATCGGTGTGGCGGCATATATCCATAAACCGGTCGATAAAAATCTGATCCGTTTTAAACTCCAAAACTTTGCATCATTGCTCCATTCCAGAGACGGTGAATTTAAAAAATTATCGAAACAAGAAGCCATGAACCCTTTTTGCTCCGATATCCGACGATTGAAAACTATTTTCGACATCCGTGATGCGGAATCGATAATGGATTTCGGGAACTGGATTTTAATCCGCCATGATGAGACGTTGAATGTAGCGTGCAGACGGATGGACATTGCGTTAGAGCTTTTTTATGAGCTGATGCGTGTTGGCGTTCATCAAAACGGTTCGATGCACATCATCGTCGAAGAGAGTTTCGAAGAGCTTTTTGTGACGATGGAATTCGACCGTCCGATCGATCTTCGCCCTAAATCGGAGGCGCTGATTAAGGAACTGGGAGAAAACGCAATCCTGGGAGAGGACGTTGCCTATATCCGGCTCAGTATGCATTCGCATGAAAAACCCGATAACACAGGAAACAAGCCGCAATGCTCAGTATCAACGGCGAAGGTCTCTCCTGAAATTATAGTCCCAAAAGAGGCAGCGTCCCCTCTTCCGATGAGTGAGCCGACAACGACGGCGGATACGCCAAAAGAGGTAAAAGTTCTCGAAACCAACGAAAAAGAGATGCTTCGTCAAAGTTTCGTCCAAAAAACCGCCGCGATCGATTATGTCCAGGATATCGGCGGTGACGTCCTCGATGAAATCCGCGATCTGGGAAGTCTGGATGAGGAGTGGATCGAGAAACTCAACACGATTGAGCTGGAGCATACGGTTGAAAATATCTGTCATTTCGCCGACGGTGTTTTGGGCGTTTATGTCAGGGCGATCAATAATCTGTTTGAATTCACCGCCCTCGCCTACGCCCTCTCCTCGCTGGGAAGCTTTTTAAAAGAGCATTCCGAAATCATCGTCGCAGAGCCGTCGAAACTCAAAACGCTCGTGATGCTGCTGGAACATTTGGGCGCCGACCTTACCTCATGGCGGGATCATATTTTCAGCCTGCAGGATACCGCGGATATCCATTATCTCGACAGCTCGTTTTTCAGCTCGTGCATGCAGATAGAGCAGATTATCGGAAACAAGGAGGTTGCATCGAACGATGAGGATGACGACGGAATGGAATTTTTTTAATACATCAAATAAAAAGGAGTAAAACAATGGCAAAAAAGGTAATCATCGTCGATGATTCACGTGCGGTTATTGCGACCGCAGAGTTGGCGCTGGAGGGGTTGATCGGCAGCGGCGTGATTGAGTTCAAATCGTATCTCAATCCTGCCGAACTGCTGGCAAACCTGCAAAGCGGAGCGGAAAATTTCGATCTTCTGATCAGCGACGTTAACATGCCCGAAATGAACGGTTTGGATCTCTCGCGCTCTATCAAGAGCGATGAGCGTTACAAAACCAAGCCGATCATCATCCTCACGACCGAGAGTTCGGAGCAGCTGAAAATGACCGGCAAAGAGATCGGGGTTACGGGCTGGATGGTCAAACCGTTTAACGACGAGAAACTGGTCAAATCGTTAAAAATGGTACTGGGAGTCTAACATGGAACAAAACACGACCCAATCCAGACGGGAACGCTATCTGACGTTTTTTCTAGGTGAGGAGCAATACGGCATCGCGATCGATCGTATCAAAGAGATCATCGCGATTATGAAGGTGACCTACGTCCCTAAAACGCCCGAATACATGAAAGGGGTGATCAACCTGCGCGGCTCGATCATCCCCGTCGTCGATACGCGGCTGCGTTTCGGGATGGAGGAACGGGAAGCCGACATGCACACGGCGATCATCATCGTCGAGGTGGAAAAGGTGAACATCGGCTTTATCGTCGACCGCGTCGAAGAAGTCGCAAGCATCGATGCGGCCCATCTGGGTGTTGCGCCGAAATTCGGGAGCCATGTCGATACCGACTTCATCTGCTCGATGGCGCAGATCGAGGAGAACGTCGTGATGATTCTCGACGTCCTCAAACTGTTCGAAGCGGACGAGCTGGTGAGCCTCGAAGGACTCGGACAAACACTCATGAGCGAAGGAGAATAACTGTGCCTAAGCAAGAAGATACGAAACATCGGGATACTACGCAGATTCTACTGCCTGCAACCGCAATGACCGTTGCAGGTATCGCCAGTTTCCTCTCTTATTTAAGTTTAAACAACGGGCAGATGGAATCTCTTCATCTGGTCTTTTTAATGGTTTTGACTGCCTTTTCCTTTACATCCGTATTGGTTCTTCTAATATTTTGGTTCGTTTGGAGAGATCCGGAATCTGATTTGGAAGCCGGTCGGAGAGAACAATGGTGATCTGCCCTCCGGCAGATTTAACATTTTATATAAATAAACAAATAAAGGGGTTTTACTATGAAGTGGTTAGAAAATATGGTGTTACAAACGAAGTTGATGTTTTTAACGGGGATCATGGTCATAGCGATGATCGTCCTCGGGATCGTAGGGTTTCAGGCGACAAACGGTTGGCAAGAAGATACGACTGAGCTTGGTGAAGTCCTTGTCCCCTCGGTTTTGAGTCTCGGACAAATCCGCAACGGGACACAGCTGGTTGCGATTCAGATGTATCGGGTTCGCGGCCTTAAAGGCGATCCTAAAATGCAAGAGTTGATGGTAGACGCTTCCAGCGAAATGAAAAAAGCGTTTGAACGCGTCGACAGCGGTTTTAAAGACTATGACATACTCGATAAATCACCTGAAGAGCTTCAAGAATGGGAACAATGCAAACCCGCATTGGAAATGTGGCGGAAACAAAGCGAGCAATTTGATAAAGAGGTCGTAAACACTTTAGCTAAGACAAATGACCCCGTCCGTATTGAAGAGCTTTTTGCAAAGATGACAGAGCAGCTTATGGCCATTCGTTCAAACCGTCTGGCTGTTGCTGAACATTTGCAAAATGCGTATGATATCAATCGAAAAGAGATCGAAGAAACTACCGCTACTTCCAAAGAGGAAGTGGCTTCTTTCCAACAGATGTTTATGCTTGTCGGCGTCCTTTCGATCCTGTTTGCGATCATTCTGGCATGGCTGATCATCCGCTCGATCACCCGCTCTATTACCGAAAGCGTCACCTCCATTCGTGACGGTGCGATGCAGATCACGTCGGCGTCCGATCAGGTGGCTTCTTCCTCGGCGTCTCTGGCACAGGGAGCAAGCGAGCAGGCAAGCAGCGTCGAGGAGGTAAGCGCGACCCTCGAAGAAAGTACCGCGATCAACACCCAAAACGTCGACAATGCGCGTCAGGCCGATATTCTGGCGAAAAACTCGAACGATTCGGCGAAAGCGGGATATGAAAAAGGGGAGCAGCTTTCACACTCTATGCACGCGATCACCGAATCGGCGGCAAAAATCAGCGGCATCATCAAAACGATCGATCAGATTGCGTTCCAGACCAACCTCCTCGCTCTTAATGCGGCGGTCGAAGCGGCGCGCGCGGGTGAACACGGTCTGGGCTTTGCCGTCGTTGCGGATGAAGTACGAAACTTGGCTCAACGTGCCGCATCCGCAGCCAAAGAGACCTCCGACATCATCGAAGAGGTCGTAGGACAGATCAAAGAGGGGAACGAGATCGCCCTCGCCACCCATACGGCGTTTCAAGATATCGTCGAGCAGTCCAAAAAAGTATCTGATCTAATCGGCGAAATCGCGACGGCGGGCAAAGAGCAATCCGAAGGGATGAGTCAGATCAATCAGGCGATGGGTCAGGTCGATCAGGTGACGCAGCAGGTCGCGGCAAACTCGGAAGAAGCGGCGGCGGCGGCCGAAGAACTGAATGCTCAGGCAACCTCGATGATGGAAACCGTCCGTATCCTCGCGGCAATGGTAGGGATGCAAAATGATACTCCCGCAGCTGCTCCCAAAAAGATGCAGCTGCACCACATCGAGATGAAGCCCTCAAACGCTTCACGTCTTCCGGCCCCTCAGCGCAGAGGAACCCCGTCAAAAGCCGACGAGATTTTCCCTCTCCATGAGAACGATCTGAAAGAGTTCTAAGATGCAGTTCGACGGTGATGCCCTTACCATAGGGCTGGATATGTCGATGGAAGAGATTCGGGAGTTCGAACAGTTCGTTCGTCCCCGCCTGGAATATCTGGAAACCATCGAGGCCGAAGAAGGTGCGCTGCTGCACAGCAGCGCCCTTTTGGCTTTATTGGTGAGTTTGAAACGGACACGAAGCGCATTGAAAATTCCGTTTTTAGAACGGGGATTGATGGCTTCGGAAACCTATGGAACCGTGCATTGGATGTATCATGACTAAACAAGAACAAGTCAAAGCGATTTTTATCGAAGAAGCCGGAGAGATTATCGAAAAACTCGATGTCAACATCCTCCGCTTCGAAGAAAACTCTGCCGATTTCGACCTCCTCAACGAAATCTTCCGTGGGGTACACACCCTCAAAGGCAACGCCAACGCGTTCGGATTTACCCGTCTGGGAGAGTTTGTCCACCATTTCGAAGACGTCCTCGATCACTACCGCACGACGCGCGACGAGATCGAGGAGTGCCAGCTGGAGCTTTTCGTCAACAGTGTCGACGTGATCCACGAGGTAATGACGTGCGAGCTCGACCAGCTGCCGTATTTGCCCGATACCTATCCTGAATGCCTTGCCAAGATCAAGACGCTGATGGCAATGAAAAAAGGCGATGTCGTTTTGGTCGGCGTCCAAGAAACTCCGGCGGCTTTTAACGATCTGGCGGCAGAATTCGCCGAATTCCCTACCATGCCGATGGATATGTCAGTAGAGAACAGTATCAAAAAACATCAGGATTCCCGGAAAGACGGCCTGAATCTCTACCGGATCGATCTGACTCTCGACAATGATTGCTATAAACGGGGGTTCGATCATATCCTTTTCCTCAAGCTTCTGGCGGAGAAGGCCGTCTCGATAGAGAGCTTTTTCGACATGGGCGCCATTGCATCCATTGATCAGTTTTCACATGATGAAAACGGCATAAAAAATGTTTGTATTATCGTATTGACTCCCCTCACATCCGAGGAGATAGGGGGAAATTTCGAGTACCTGTTCGATCATGAATACCGCATCACGCTCATCAGCCCTGCCGTTGTTGCGCCAGTAGAAGCGGAATCCAAGGTCATCGTTCAAGAGATTCAAGAAGCGGTTCAGAACGCCCAAAAATCGGTTTCCAAAAATACATCCGCAGCAGCTCAGACTGGCGCCGCAGCCAAATCGACAATCCGTATCGATACGTTCAAACTCGACGAACTGTTCGATTCGGTCGGTGAGCTCGTCATCGCCCAGAATTTCATCGCCCAAAACGAGCGTATCCGCTCAATCGAGGACGAATCGATCAGCCGTACGATCGAGACTCTCTCTAAAATCACCAAAAGGATTCAAGACCGCGTCATGAGTCTGCGGATGGTCGCGATCCGCGACACGTTCGACAAAATGAAGCGGGTCGTGCGCGACACCTCCAAAAAAACGGGCAAAGCGCTTCATCTCAATGTTCTCGGCGAAGAGACGGAGATCGACAAAACGATGATCGACAGCCTCTCCGATCCGCTGATCCATATCATCCGCAACGCGATCGACCACGGTCTGGAATCCGACGCGGCGGAACGGCAGGCGGCGGGGAAAAAGGTCGAGGGGAACATCACCCTGCGCGCCTATCACAAAAGCGGCAGCATCGTCATCAGCGTCAGCGACGACGGCCGCGGTATCAATAAGGAAAAAGTGTTCCGCAAGGCGATCGAGAGAGGGATCATCACGGGGGATGAAAATCTGAGCGACAGCCAGATTTTCGGCCTCATCATGCAGCTGGGGTTTTCAACCGCCGAGACGATCAGCGACCTCTCAGGCCGCGGCGTCGGATTGGACGTGGTGAAAACCTCGATCGAAAAACTGCGCGGCAAGATCGAAATCGAGTCCGTCGAAGGGGAAGGGACCACCTTCTCGATGCTTCTCCCCCTCACCCTCGCAATCATCGACGGGATGCTGGTGCGCGCAGCGGATGAGATTTACATCATCCCGACGCTGAGCGTCGTCGAATCGTTCCGCCCGGAGCGGGAAATCGTCCATGTTATCAAAGGCCAGGGGGAGTTCGTCAGCATGCGCGGACAACATATCCCCGTGATACGCCTCAGCGATGTGTTTGATCTGCAAACGGAACATTTGGAGCCGTGGGACGGGATCCTCGTCTGCGTCGAGACCGAAGCGGGACGGATCGCCATCATGGTCGATGAACTGGTCGGACGTCAACAGGTCGTCATCAAGCCGCTGGGAAAATCTCTGGCGAAACTGCGCGAGATTTCCGGCGGTGCGATTCTGGGGAGCGGCGATATCGCATTGATCCTCAACGTCGATGAGCTACGTCCCCTGATCGAGGCCGCTCATGGTTGAAATCGAGCTTAAGCCCGAAGAATTCGATCTCTTTCGACGCTATATTTACGAGCAGGTCGGTATCTCCTTGTCGGCACAAAAAACCACCCTTATCAAAGGGCGGTTAAACAAACGCCTTAATCAGTTAAACCTTGGCTCTTTTCGGGAGTATTACGATTATCTAATCTCCGATGAGAGCGGCGAAGAGCTCTCGTTGTTTGTGAGCGCTATCTCGACCAACGTCACGTCGTTTTTTCGCGAAGGGGCGCAATGGAAATGGCTGGAGGGGTATCTCCCCCAGATCATCGCTTCCAAACGGGAAAAAAAGATCCGCATCTGGTCGGCGGGGTGTTCCAGCGGCGAAGAGCCGTATACGATTTTGATGTTTTTGCAGCACCATTTGAGCGATTTCGAGTCATGGGATATCAAAATCCTCGCAACCGACATTTCGCACAAAGTGCTCACCAAAGCGATTGCGGGGGAGTACGAAGCCAAGCAGGTCGAATCGCTCTCCAAAGAGATTGTGGCACGGTCGTTTGAAAAAGCACGGACCAATGAGGGAACTTACTACCGAATTGTCCCCCGTTTACGGGAAAAAGTGATGTTCCGCCTTTACAACCTCGTCACCGACCCGTTTTTTTTCAAAAATTCATTCGACATGGTGTTTTGCCGAAACGTGATGATCTATTTCGATGATCCGACCCGGCACGAACTGATCGGCCGTTTTACGACGGTTTTGCCCAAAGGCGCCCCCCTCTTTCTGGGGAGTTCCGAATCTCTGACGAGCCACCGTGACACACTCAAACTGCTGGGCTCGTCCATTTATCAACGCCTGTAAGGAAACCATGTGAAAGAAAGTACCCTTGAGCGTTCTTTGCAAAGAGAAGCCAAATTTGAACCAAACGAACTTTTTTTCTCGATCACAGACATTGAGAGTACGATCCTTTCGGGCAACGAAGTGTTCATCCGCATAAGCGGCTACACCAAGGAAGAAGTGCTCGGACGCTATCACAACATCGTCCGCCATCCCGACATGCCGCGGATCGTCTTTAAGCTTATATGGGATTATCTGCGTGCGGGAAAACCGATCGTCGGGTACGTAAAGAACCGTGCCAAAAGCGGAGCGTACTATTGGGTCCTTGCCGCCATTTTCCCTCTCGAAGACCGGTATGTCTCGATCCGGATCAAACCGACGACACGGCTTTTAGCCGCCATTCAGGAACTCTATCCCCTCTTGCTGGGCGCAGAAAAACGCGGAGGAATGGAAGAGAGCGCAGCAATACTTCCTGATTTCCTAAACAACCTCGGGTATCACGATTATAATGAGTTTATGAGTGACGCGCTGCTGCACGAGTTGCAGGAGCGGCGGTGCCTCTCGTCGGCACCGCGTGAGGAGAGAACCGGATCACATACCCCTTTTGCACAACAGCTCCAGGGAGTGCAACGGCATACGAAGATGCTGATAAATGCGTACGACGCGTGGTTTGACAAGATCAATCTCTTTATTCAAACCAAATCGATGTTTGAGGAAAAAAGCCTCGTGCTTCGACAGGTCGCGCGCGAAGTCGTTTTTCTCTCGCTCAACGCATCGGTCTCATCGTACAAGGTGGAAAACGGAGGGGAAACATTCGGCATTTTGGCCCGCGACGTCCGCACCAACGCCAAAGAAAACGACGAGCTGATCGGCCGAATCGATACGCTGGTCCAGCTCCTCGCGGGTTCCCTCAACGATCTGATCTTCTCGGTCTCGGGGATACGATTGCAAACGGAGGCGCTGAGCTATTTTATCGATGAGCTGCTGTGCGAAAACTGCAATGTAGAGCATCATGAGATCGAAGCAAACATGGACACCCTCGTCCTGCTCGTGAGCGATCATTCGAAAAAGACGGAGGCGCTTCAAATAACGATCGATCATCAGCTGCAAGAGGCGCTCGGACACCTTGACCAGCTTGAGCGGCAGATAATGTATCTGGGATACATTCAGGTGTACGGCATTATCGAAGCGGCCGGGAACCCTCATGAAACGGTGAGCTTCGAGGGGATATTCTCGCAGCTTAAAACACTGATTCGAACGACTACCGGGGAAATTGAGGCGATGCAGAAAATGGGAAGCGGTTTTTACACCGAAAACCGCTCTCTGCTGAATCAATCCATAGAGATCGGCACCGTGTTGCATACGCTGCACGACGAAATAGCCTGTCTGAAAAATATGAAATAACACTAACTGAAAAGAGGTAAACATGATTCCGATAGAACAACCTTCATTTGAGATAATCAATCGCGATATTAAAGCGGTGCTGGCTGAAATGGGAGATATCGTTTCGACGCAGAACGAATGTCTAGATCCTGAAGAGATCGCAAAAAACAACGCAGCGTTTGTGCAGCTTCTGGACTGCTTACTGGAACAGGCACGCCCTTACAGAGTGCCGTTCGAAATAAAATAATACCCTTTGGAAAGGACAGTATGGACACCATGAACGGATACGACGAGGAAGTGACGTTTTTAAGCCGTAAACTTCTCGATTTGAACAAACAGCTCATCGAAAGCGAAAAAGCGAAATCGCGTTTTTTGTCGCTTGTCGCCAACGAACTGAACGATCCCATGACGGCGCTATTGGGACTGATCCCCCGACTGAAACCCGATGAGAAAAATTCTCATCAAGCGATTTTCGGACTGGTTCACCAAGAAGCGCTGCTGCTGGACTTTCGGATCCAGAATCTTGTTGCCGCCGCACAAATCGAAAGCGGAGAGATTGATACGACCTACGCATCCGTCAAACCTGAAACCATTGTCAAAGAAGCGATAGAAGATCTCAAATATCTCATTCAAAGAAACAACATCCTCATCAGTATTCACGATACATTAATGCGACCCGTCATCTCCGATCCCCGAAAACTCTATCTTATCGTTAAAAATCTAATCGCCA
This sequence comes from Sulfuricurvum sp. MLSB, assembly GCF_000747095.1. Taxonomy (GTDB): domain Bacteria; phylum Campylobacterota; class Campylobacteria; order Campylobacterales; family Sulfurimonadaceae; genus Sulfuricurvum. Next base: position 10,703 of record NZ_JQGL01000005.1, on the reverse strand, counting down.
ACGGCTGCACGTACGGCCTGACCGACAGCATAGTAGACATTTCGATCACCGAATCATCTTCTACACTGGTCATAGCGGTCAATAATCAAGGCGATGGTCCGAAAGTCGAGTTCAAACCGCAGGTCTTTACCCGTTTTGCAGAAGGGTTGGAAGGGGAACACGGTCTTGGGCTGGGTCTTAGTATCGTTCGTGAACTGTGCGAAAGTTTGAAAGGAAACGTCGACTATACCGCCGACAAATCTTGGGTCACTTTTACCGTGACATTGCCGTTGGAAACGACTTTGCCCGATTCTGACGCCTGCGGTTCGAACGAGTTTTTGTTCGAATCCTTTGACGATGCCGTCGAATTCTAATGATACGCGGCTATTCCACCTTCATCCACGTCGGTCAGATACATATTGACGTTGCCCCAAAAGCGATTTCGACGGTTCTGGGTTCATGCGTGGCGGTATGCCTGTATGACCCGATACTGGGGATCGGGGGGATGAATCATTATTTGCTCCCTTTTTGGAATAAAAATGGGTTGCAAACGCCTAAATTCGGAAATATCGCCATCCCGAAGCTGATCGAATCGATGCTGGCAAAAGGGGCAAACAGCAAAACGATAGAGGCCAAAATATTCGGCGGAGCGATGATGAATCCCGGAGTGAATGAAGCCATGATGATCGGTCAAAAAAACATACTTGTCGCACGAGAAATTTTAAGTGAATACCAAATTGCAATTGTATCCGAAGATGTCGGCGGACAAAACGGACGTAAAATCCAGTTTGATCTGGAACGGGGAAAAGTATTGATGAAATACACACCGCGCAGCGACCTTCTGAGTCAAGGATAAATATGGCGATACGAGTATTAATTGTCGATGACAGCGCAACCGCACGTGCGGTCTTGCGTGAAATTTTGGAAAGCGACCCCTCCATCGAAGTAGTTGCCAGCGCATCGGATGCCTACATTGCACGGGACAAGATCGTCGAGCTTCGCCCCGATGTCGTGTGTCTGGACGTCGAAATGCCGCGTATGGACGGAATAACCTTTCTCAAGCGGCTGATGCATTACATGCCGATCCCCGTCGTAATGGTTTCCTCACTCACCCAAAACGGCGCCAAAACGACCCTCGATGCGCTCGAAGCGGGTGCCGTCGACTTTGTGGCAAAGCCGCACTCTCACATCTACGACGGTGTGGAAGAGATGCGCGACGAGCTCCTCGGCAAAATTAAAACGGCGTCCAAAGTCCGGGTCCGCCAACATGCCTTGCAAAGCATTCGGCAGGCGAATACCACCTCACTGGCCGAAACGACCCACAAGATTTTGGCCATCGGCGCCTCTACAGGAGGAACCGAAGCGCTCAAAGAGGTGCTCATGGGACTTCCCCGGAATGCTCCGGGCATGGTGATCGTGCAGCACATGCCGGCCAACTTCACCGCCCCTTTTGCCGAACGGCTCAATACCATGTGCGCGATGGAAGTGCGCGAAGCCCGCAACGGCGATTCGATCACTCCCGGTGTCGCACTGATCGCGCCGGGGGATTACCACATGGTCGTGCGCCGTTCGGGTGCGCGCTATTACGTTGAAATCGGAAGCGGCGACAAAGTTTCGGGACACCGCCCCTCCGCAGACGTCTTGTTTAATTCGGTCGCCAAAATCGCAGGAGCCAATGCGATCGGCGTCATCCTGACAGGAATGGGAGGAGACGGCGCGCGCGGGCTGCTGGCGATGCGCCATGCGGGTGCACGGACGCTCGGTCAGGACGAAAAAAGCTCTATCGTTTACGGTATGCCAAAGGTGGCATATGAGCTTGGAGCGGTTGAACAACAGCTGCCGCTTCCTCAAATCGCTCAGGGGATTTTGGAATCGCTGTCGTAGACACCACAGTGTTTCTGAATGAACAATTGAATGTTATAGCCATGCATCAGAATAGAACGGTACAGGATCAAATCCTCTCGGCGATCAGGAAAAAAATCGGGAATATTCAAATACAGCTTGAATCTACCCCGAACGCCAAGGCAAGACTGATTGTAGGCATTCATCATAAGGATTTCATCAACCGGAAAGATGCTCTGCAATGGCTAATCTATACCTACAATCTGAAGCATTTAAAAAACGCTTTTGAGCGTTGCCGTCCAAAAGTAATGATCGAAACGGGCAAGGTGAACAAATCGGCTCTAATCGAAAAGGCCGCCCTGACGTTATTCGAAACAATCGCTCAGCAGGATTATTTTTATATGGAAACCTACCGGGAAATCAAGGAGCATTTCTACGCACTAAAAATGGCTAACGCTTTTACGAAACAGGAAATGGACCATGTGAACATGATGGTTATCGAAAAACTGCAAAAACTGCTGGATGATACATTCATTCAGCAGCGCCATCAAGCCTATAAAAAATATCTTGAACGGCTCAAATCGAAAGACAATTCCATCGAGTAAGGGGCAAGAAACAAATACCGCAGTAAATAAAGTGCGTCATTTAACATAACAACCAAACATAAGGAAAAAAAATGAAAAAAACAATACTGATGAGTTTGGCCGCAGCGGCAGCTTTGAACGCTTCTGAAGTCAACAGTGAACCGAATGCAGGTCACGTCAGCGGACAAATCCGAGCAGCCTATGTCGCAAACGATTACGATGCGGGCGGAAACGACTACGCCGCGGCCCTCGGCGGCGTACTGAAATACGAAACGCGAACGTGGAACGGATTCAAACTCGCAGCCGCCGCATACGCCAGCCAAAAAGCGGGTTTTGCCACAGGCGAGGATTCAACAACAAACGGCGATTTTTTAGACGAAAACAAAAAGTCGTATGCTTACGTCGGCGAAGCCTACGTCGATTACAGTACCTCCGATCTTACGCTGCGTGTAGGCCGCCAGCTCCTCGATACCCCACTGGCCGATACCGACGATATCCGTATGCATCCCAACACATTCGAAGCGGCGATTGCCACCTATGGCGGCATTCAAAACACGACCCTCATCGGGGGCTACGTGACGCGCTGGGCGGGATTAGATTCGGGCGATGACAAATCGACGTTCAAAAAACCGGGCGGAGATGAAAGTGACGGTATAGCCGTCGCCGGAATTCTCAACAACAGTATCGACAATCTCTCATTGCAGGGATGGTACTACGGTATCGATCGCGTCGCGGATGCCTTCTACGCCGATGCGACCTACACACTCGCATTCAGCGATACTGCATCGGCGGAGCTGATTGCACAATACGCAACATTCAACGAAGACAAATCCTCCTCGGTGGACGGCAGTGTTTACGGTTTGGGTATCCGCATTAATGCAGGAGCATTCACCGTGGGGACGGCCTACAACAGTGCAGTCAACAATGAGGGGAAAACCGTCGTGAACGGATACGGCGGCGGACCGTACCTCACCTCGATGGAGGAGTGGACGATTGACGGAATGGAAGACGCCAAAGCGTATCAGATCAGTGGCGAAGCGGATATGGGGTTCGCAGGAATTGAGGGACTGAGCATCAGCGCCCTCTACGGCATCTTTAAAAGCGCCGCTTTAGAGACCCGAATCAAAGAATGGGATCTGATTCTTGCGTATGAACTGAGCGAGGCGCTGACAGTGGATGCTTCCTATGCGGTAATCAACGATTGCCATGATAATGCGGACGGAGGCTCGGATGCGGGATACCGCCGCGCCCTTGTGCGGGCAATCTATAATTTCTAGAATATCGAATAGCGTAGAGTTGCGACCGGCACACTGAAAACCGCCATTGCCTGTCCGACACGCACTAAAATCATCAAAAAAGTCACGTATCGGTCACTTTTACCTCGGTGCAAAGTGATCGTTTTAAATCCAATAAATGTATAGTATTTCAAATACCACTCTATCACAAAAACATCAAAGTCGAGGGCAACATGAGTCGTGAATACATATTAGGGGAGACTGATTTCTTAGTATCCCAAACGGATACGCAGGGAAAAATTCTCTTTGCCAATGAAGACTTCTGCAAAGTTGCTGGCTACACGCTCGATGAGCTCATCGGCAAACCGCACAGTATCGTGCGCCATCCGGACATGCCCAGGGCTGCGTTCGGCGATTTATGGGAAACCGTGAACAAAGGAGAGGTATGGAACGGATACGTCAAAAACCGCACCAAAGACGGAAGGTATTACTGGGTATACGCGATGGTCTACCCTATGAATAACGGCAACCGGGGCGAACCCGGATATATATCGTGCCGGAGAAAACCGAGTGCGGCGGAGATCGAAGCAGCCACACAACTCTATCGAACCATGAAGTGAGAGAACCATGACTAAACTGACCAAATCTGCCCTTTTAGGAGGCTTGGGCATTGCTACCGTTACCGCAGGGCTTTTAACCGACAGCGCGCTGGCCGTACCCTTCATGACCTTTATCACCGTCGGTTCCGGAATAGGGATGATTCTCATGAGCGAAAAAACGGACGATTCGCTATTGCACGACGGTTTGAACGATTTTTTGGCACTGATCGAATGCAAGCGCAACCGTGTGTCGCCGCTCGATGCCCGACCCGAAAGTCTGGAAGAAAAAGTAAATATTATCATCGCAACCCATCAACAGAGTGTTCTTAACGATACCAAAGTAGCAGGCGAAATGGTTTTATTAGCCGATAAGGTGCGCAACGGCCATTACGGCTGCAGGGTTGAGAGCGATTCGAAGTCTCCGCACGTACATCTTCTGAGAAAAACAATGAATACCATGCTCGATTCCATCGAAACAAGCATCGACGATATGACACAGGTTATCAAAGCGCTCTCGGAGGGGCAATACAATACCCGCGCGCACATCAACGTCGAGGGGAAAATGGGAGAACTGCTCCAAAAAGTCAACGAGCTTGGAGACACCCTTCTTTTCATGCAGCGTCAGAACGACGAGGCCAAAGAGACTCTCGATACCAATACCAAACAATTTAAGTCGATGCGGGACACGAAATTCGTCGAACTAAACAGCACTATTACTACAACCGTCGGGAGAATCGAGACGGTAGCCGACAAAGAGCGCCATCTTGCCGACAATCTCCATATCCTAGCAGACAACGCAAGAGAAGCCAAAGAGATTCTGGTGACGATCGGCGATATTGCCGAACAAACAAACCTGCTGGCATTGAACGCCGCCATCGAAGCCGCACGTGCCGGTGATCACGGACGCGGCTTCGCAGTTGTCGCCGATGAAGTCCGGAAACTCGCGGAACGAACCCAAAAAAGCCTTGCCGAAAGTTCCGCCACGATCAACGTACTTATCCAGTCCATCAGCGACAACAGCGAAACACTTAATCAAAATATGAATGAAATGACGTCCTTGACGCATTATGTCGGCGATTTGGACAAACAGATGCATGAGCTGATGCATACCATGGACACGATGAACGATTAAGATCACGATAGAAGCAGAGGAAAAAATGAGCCGCGAATACGTATTAAAAGAGACCGATTTTTTGGTTTTTCAAACCGACGCACAGGGAAAAATCCTCTTCGCAAACGAAGACTACTGCCACATCTCTGGATACGGTCTGGATGAACTGATCGGCAAACCGGAAAATCAGCTATATCATCCCGATATGCCCGAATCCGTATGTAACCATTTAAGAGAAACCGCTAAAAAAGGGTACGCATGGAACGGCTACCTCAAGAAACGGACCAAAGACGAAGGTTTTTACTGGGTGTTTGCAATGCTCTTTCCCATGAGTGACGATTCGCATAACGCGACGGGGTACACCATGTGCTGTCGCAAACCCTCACCCGAAGAAATCCGATCTGCTTGGCTACTGAACGCTGCAGTTTGATATTTAATCGTCCGAATCGCTTACGCAGCGTGCATAGGCTTCTTCTTTTTTCGAAACGGTGGCTACCGAACCGAGCTTGAATCCCACTACATACCCTTCAGCATCGTTCAACGAATCACTTGTCCAATAATAGCGGTGCATCATGGGGCCGAAATATTTCATCTCGACCGTAGGACGAAAACGGGAATAATCGACGATGCCGTAAAGCTCTTCAAGGGTCGGCAACCTCCAGTTACGTCCGTGCAGAGTGAGATTTTCGCACATCTCATCAGCCTGATCGAAAGTATATTTGGCCCGTTTGTCGGTCGCATCCAGCGTATGCCATAGAAGCCCGCTCCGGCGGTCCTTCGTCCCCTCGGCTGTCAGGATATAATCATGTTTTCGTACCGTTAAGGGAGTGTTGATACATGCCGCGGCGATCCGTTTGGTTGGAGGAGAGAGGGTAATGTTGCGTTCTTTCGGGAAAAAACTGTACCCCAGCGTCGCGATGATCCCGCCGTCCCCCTCGGAACCGCTTCCGATGACGGTATTGTCCGAGGGTCCCTGATTGGCAGACCAGTAGCTGAACGCATCACGAAACGGGGTATTTGATGGCAGAGAGAAAAGTTCTTCGATGGACATCATCCGCCATGAAGAGCCTGCATCACGACAGTATTGGCGCGCTTGTTCTTGTGTATAACTTTCGGTCGGGGAGAGAAGCACTTCGGCATGAAGCGTAACGCTTATGCACGCAAGCGCAAGAAGTCTATAATGCACAATAATCGGCAAGAAGATTGCCGCGAATTTTCCCGGCAGCTTCAGAACCTACGAGCTTTTTAACAATGGCCAGACCGAAGCAGATCGCCGTACCGGGTCCACGGGAAGTCATGACATTGCCGCTCTCGACAACGGCCTGCTTATCACCCATAAATCCCCCTACTTTGATCTCATCTTCGATGCCGGGGTAGCAAGTGTACCCCTCTTTGAGAACGCCCGCAGCATCAAGGGCAAACGGCGCGGCACAGATAGCGCCGATGTTTTTGCCTTTGGCATCCATCGCTTTAAGAAGAGACTGGACATGCGCATCGTGTGCCAGTGCTTTCGTCCCGTTCCATCCGCCGGGAAGAACGATCATATCGATCTCGTCGGCCGATATTCCCGCAACAGGACGGTCGGCTTGCATCACGATGCCGTGCGCCCCTTTGACAAGCAAATGCTCACTCAGTGCACCCATAATGACGTCAACTCCGGCGCGGCGCATCACATCAATGACGCTAACCGCTTCGATCTCTTCAAACCCTTCGGCAATCGGAACCAATACTGTAGGCATTGCATACTCCTGCGGCGAAATTTTCTAAAGGTTATAATACCTTATTTCACTTTCTCCATGTATTCACCGTCGACGGTGTTAACACGGATGATATCGCCTTCCAATACATGGTAAGGGACCTGAACCACTGCACCCGTTTCGAGAGTAGCCGGTTTTTTAGAGGCACTGGAAGTATCCCCTTTGAAGTTCGGTGCGGTTTCCACAATTTTAAGTTCCATGATTTCAGGAGCTTCAACGCTGATCGCGTTGCCGTTATGGAAAATCATTTGAACGCTGGTGCCGTCTTTGATCCATTTCATTGCATCTTCGCATTGATCGTACGTAAGACCGAGCTGTTCGTAGCTTTCGTTGTCCATAAACTGAAGCATTTCGCCATCATCATACAAAAACTGCATTGTTGTATGAACCAAGTTTGGTACTTCGAATTTATCCCCCGCATGGATCGTTTTCTCGATCACTTTACCGTTAAGAAAACTTTTTACTTTACAACGGACGAATGCCGCCCCTTTACCCGGTTTAACGTGTTGAAACTCAACGACTTTGTACGGCACGCCCGTAATTTCGAGACGTACGCCTTTTTTGATATCACCCATTCCGATTGTTGCCATTGGAAAACCTTTGTTACTGAATCTATAAAGTGAGCGAATTTTACCCGAATCGACGGCGAATTTCAAACGCGATGTAACTTATGGTACACTATTCGTTCGTTTACGTTATTAAAATTCACATTTTTTTAGTTTCGCTGAATTTGTTAGTGTGTATAATAATACTTATACATTTGATTAATAACACAAATAGTTAGAAGGATGATCTTCATGTCTGCTATCTCTCGTATCTTATGCGCGTCGCTTCTGCTGACTTCCTGCCATCTGCAGGCGGGCGGACTCAGTCTGAACGAAGCGCTCGATCTCTTGCATAAACAAAACCTCGAGATCAAAACGGCCGATCTTGATAGAGAAAGTGCCGAAAACGATGTCGACATCGCCCGCGGTTACCACTTCGGTTCACTCGATTTTACCCAGACATTCAGCCGTTCAAACGATGCGGGAAACGTCTTCGGATTCAAGCTCAGCTCGCGCGAAGCGACATTCGGGGACTTCAGTGCGAATGAGTTCGTCGCCAACCAGATGGCCGGTGCGCCCGATCTTTATACCAAGCCCCCGGAACATCTGAACTACCCCGGTTACCATAACTATTATCAAAGCAAACTCACCTACATGCTCCCGCTCTTTACCGGGGGAAAACTGAGCGCATACAGTGATATCGCCGAAAAGATGGAGAAGATCAAACAGCTTGACGCGGCGCAGGTCAAAACCGAGAAAAGCTACGAATTGCGTAAAAGCTATTACGACATGGCGCTGCTGCAAAACAGTATCAATCACTTGAATGTGATCTTGGGGAATATTTCAACGCTGGAAAGAACAACCCAGATGATGATTCAGGAAGGATACGCCAAAAAAGTCGACCTTCTCGAAGTCCAATCCAAAAAAGCCAACGTCGAACGCAGTCTCACCGAGATGGAGGCAAACAAAAAGCTTCTCTATCATTACATCGGTTTTTTGCTTAACCAAAACGTCACCGAAATCGAACTCCCTCGCAACGATTACCCCGTCTCCGCAATCGATGAATCGAACGTACTTACCAACAACATCGACCTTCAAAAAGCATCAGAAGGACTTGGCGTACGCGAAAGCATGGTCGATCTGGCGTATGCTCCTTTCATGCCGCAGGTAGGTGCGTTTGCCGAAGCAAGCAGTGCCGATGATACCCTGTTCGGCGATTTCGGCGACCACAAAGCCTACACGGTCGGCGCCAAACTGACATGGAACCTCTTTAACGGCGGAGTTGACAAAAACAGCCTTGAAAAAGCACAGATCGAACGGCTGAAAACCAAAACGCAGGTCGAACTTGCCAAAAAAGGGATTGCACTTCAATACGACAAAATCCGTACAGAAATCGAAAGTCTCGACGCTCAAGTCAAAAGTCTCGAAAAAGAACTCGAACTTGCCGACCAGATTTACCGCAATTACGAAGGTCGCTATCACGAACACCTCGCTTCGATGAGCGACGTCATCATCAAACAGTCCCAGCAGATCGAAAAAGTATTGAACCTTCAAATGGTCAAAAACCAGCGCAACGAGCGCATCTTCGCCCTTGAAAAACTTAGCAACGGAGTCAAATAATGAAATCTATTATTGCCGCTTTAACTTTAGCATCTACCCTCAGCGCCGCAGGCCTCAGTCTCTCGGGAAGCGTCATCAGCGACAACCAAAAAATGATCACAAGCCGTAACATGGGGTTTGTTACCAGCGTCAATGTCTCGGAAGGTTCACGGGTTTCCAGAGGGCAGCTTCTCTACACGATCGACTCGCGCGAAATCGATTCGGCCAAGACGCAAGTCGAACTGGGAATCGCCCAAGCCGAACTCTCCTTGCAGATGTACCAGAACCAGTACGCCAATCTGGAGCTGAACCTCGAGCGTAATAAACGGCTTCTGGCTCAGGATATGGTTAGCAAATACGAAGTCGAAAACCTCGAACTCTCTCGTAAGAACCTCCAGAACATGATCCATATCGCCGAACGTCAGGTCAATCAGGCCAAAGCCCGTCTCAAGGAAGTTGACAATCAGTACAACTATCTTCGCATCACCGCCCCGAACAACGGCGTGGTCATCGCCAAAAACATCAAAGTCGGTGAGATGGCGATGCCGGGGATGCCCGCTATCGTATTGGCCGATTTGAATGCCCTTAAAATCGAAGTGGAAGTCGCCGAAAACAACCTCAAACTCGTTCCGATAGGGAAAAAAGTCAAAGTATCGATCCCCTCCGTAGGATATACGGGTATCGGACGGGTCAGCGCCATTATCCCAAGCTCCAACCCGATGACCCATACGTTTCGTATCAAAGTTTCATTTTCGGCCAAACAAACCGTGTATCCCGGAATGTACGCAACCGTCGAAATTCAATAGGGAGAGAACCTGATGAGCGACTCTCTCTCCTATCAGCCCAAAGATACTGCCGGCAAGCTAGCCAAAGGTTTTATCCGCAACCCTCTCACCCCTATTTTAGGGATATTTTTGCTCGTCATCGGCTATATCGCGCTGATGCTGATGCCGCGTGAAGAAAATCCTCAGATGGTCGTCAGCGGGTCCACCGTCATCATCGCCCTCCCCGGAGCTACCGCAAGCGAAGTCGAAAACGTCATCGTCAAACCGCTCGAACGCAAACTCAAAGAGGTCAAAGGGATCGAGCACATCCACGGCATGGCGATGGACAACGTCGCCGTCATCAACGCCGCATTTTACATCGGTGAGGAAAAAGAGGATTCCAACCTCAAAATCTACGACAAAATCATGCAGAATATGGCCATCCTCCCCAAAGGAGCGATGCAGCCGATCATCAAACCTCTGGATATCGACGTCGATATTCCGGTACTTTCGGTCGCGTTCTACGCCAATAATCCGAACATGGACCCGACCCATCTCTACGATCACGTCAAAGAGATTCAGCATCACATCAACGGTCTTCCCAACGTTGCCGTCACCGACATCAAGGGAGCCAAGAAACATCAGTTTAACGTTCTTGTCGATATGAACCGTCTCAGCGGTTACAACC
>NZ_JQGL01000004.1 GCF_000747095.1 Sulfuricurvum sp. MLSB | reverse complement strand
GCTACGGACCTGTTCACGTGCTTCAAGATTGGGAGTGACTACCACAAATTCAGCATAGGAGGGATTTGGAAGTTCCGGGAATAACGATAAAAAGAATCTCGGGGTTCCTGCTCCGCTGTAAGCCGTAAAACTCGTAACATTGGAATCTGCTTTAAGCTGCTGTTCCATCAAGCGCACCTGTTTTTGTGTCGCTTCAAAAGAAGCTCCCTCTCTTAGACGAAGCTCGACCAATAATTCACTGCGAGACGCGGTCGGGAAAAACTGCTGTTGGACAAACATCATCCCCGCCCCCGCAAGAGCAAAAAGGGCAACGGTAGCCCCAAGAACCCACCAGCGTCGAGCTATACTCCAGTTGATTAATTGCCGAAATTTATGATACATCGGCTTGTCATAAGGATCATGCGCTTGTTCTGATGAAGGAGCATCATAGTGCGGCAACATCTTCATCCCAAGGTAGGGGGTAAAGATGACGGCGACGACCCAAGACGCTAAAAGAGCTACCCCGACTACCCAAAATATCCCTCCGGCATACTCGCCGGCAATCGATTGGGCAAAACCTACCGGCATAAAACCGGCTACCGTAACCAACGTTCCGGTAAGCATCGGAAACGCCGTTGAGCTATAGGCAAAGGTGGCGGCACTCAGTCGATCATACCCCTCTTCGAGTTTGACCGTCATCATTTCTACCGCGATGATGGCATCATCGACCAAAAGACCCAATGCGATGATCAATGCACCCAGAGAAATACGATCCAAGTTCCATCCGGCGGCATACATAATCATCGATACGATCCCTAATACAAGAGGGATTGAGGCTGCAACAACGATACCCGTACGCCAACCGAGTGAGACAAAAGAGACAATCAAAACAATAATCAAGGCTTCAAGGAATGATTTCTCAAATTCCCATACCGATTCCTCTACGATTTTAGGCTGATCCGCATATTTCTCGACGTCAACACCGATAGGCAATTCACTTTTAATGAGTGCCATTTGTGCATCCAAATCGGTACCGAGTTTCAGAATATCACCGTTTTGTTTCATGATTACACCGATGGCTACCGTTTGCTCGGCGTTATGTCGGATAGTAAAGCTTTGCGGATCTTCATAACCGGTACGTACGGTGGCAACATCGGAGAGTTTGAGCAGTTTACCGCCAACCTGAATACTCACATTTGCCACATCTTTTGCGTTGTGCAATACACCGTCAATTCGGATATGCACCCGATCATTCGCCGTATCGATTGATCCTGAAGGGGTCACCATATTTTGTGCGGATAAGGCATCCATTACAACATTAGGGGAGATACCCATTGCCGCAAGTCGGTGGGTAGAAAGTTCTACGAAAACACGCTCGGGCTGTTTGCCGAGAATATCCACTTTTTTGACGCCTGCTACACTTTGCAACTGACGTTTAATCTCCTCAGCAGTATCACCGAGCTCAGCCATCGTTAAATCAGATGCTTTTACGGCGTATAAAACACTGTAGACATCATTGAACTCATCATTGAAAAAAGGGCCGCGTACTCCGGAGGGGAACTCACGACTAATATCAGAAATCTTCTTACGAGCCTGATACCAAGATTCATCCAAGTTTTTTCTGCCGATTCCCCCTTTAACACGTACCTCAATCGCTCCAAAACCTTGGCGTGAGTACGATTTAACATAGTCAATATATTCAAGTTCCTGAAGTTTGCGCTCAATGCGGTTTAGTACTTGATTTTGAACTTCTTTTGCCGTTGCACCGGGCCATGCGACTACGATGCTCATCGTCGGCACATTAAAATTGGGGTCTTCCGAACGTCCGAGTTTGGTGAACGATACAATACCGGCAATCAATACGGCAATAATCAAAAAAAGGACCATCGGACGGTGCGTTACCGCCCATTCGGAGAGGTTAAAATCCTTCATAAGGTACCTCTGGTCTCAAAATTTCCATTGATACGTTCGATGGGACGAATCTTCATAGAAGCGTCAAGCTTTTGAGCCCCTACCGTCACAATACGAGCTCCCTCATTCAAACCGCGAACACGAACGCTATCCGTACCGTGGTTTAAAACACTCACTTTCACAAACGAAAGGGTATTTCCTGTACTATTTACGGCCCACACACCCGGTGTATTATTCGTTTTAATAAGCGCGCTCAAAGGGACGTTCACCCCTTCATCGCTTGAGGGAAGAGATAATTGAAGCTGTGCCGTACTACCCAAAGAAATTCCGTTCATAATCGTACTGGATTCCGCTGTAGGTGCATAGCGTGCACGGAAAGTTTTTCCTTGTGCGGAAGCGATCGGCGATAGCTCTCGAAGATGCAGAGATACCGGTGTTTTAGGATCGCTCCATGATTGTGCTTTTGCGCTATATTGTTTGGCTTTGCTCACCATATCTTCGGGTAAATCGACCACCACTTCACGCTCACCCTCTTTTGCGAGAGAGATAACGCTTTGCCCCTCCGCAACAACTTGACCGACCTCCATACGCATTGCCGTAACGACACCGTCGTATGGCGCAAGAAGTGTCGCGTAAGAGTGTCTATTTTTTGCAAGTTCAAGCTGCCGGAGCGCTTGTTCCACACGTGTTTTAGCAGCGTCG
>NZ_JQGL01000003.1 GCF_000747095.1 Sulfuricurvum sp. MLSB | reverse complement strand
TGCGAATATTGTACCTAATTAGACGTTGAAACGGAAATGCATGATATCACCGTCCTGGACGATGTATTCTTTTCCTTCAAGGCGCATTTTTCCGGCTTCTTTGGCTTTGGCTTCGCCGCCGCAGGAGACGAAATCCTCATATCCGATCACTTCGGCGCGGATGAACCCTTTTTCAAAATCGTTATGGATGACGGCGGCTGCTTTGGGGGCAGAGGTGTTTTTGTGGATCGTCCAGGCACGCACCTCTTTGACACCGGCGGTGAAGTAGCTCATGAGCCCGAGTTTGTCGAATCCTTTGCGGATGATCTGCTCTAACCCTGATTCTTCGACACCGAGATCGCGTAAAAATTCGTTGCGTTCGTCATCTTCCAGTCCGACCAGTTCTTCTTCGATCTTGGCGCACAGTTTGATCACTTCACAGCCGTTTTTTTCCGCGTGGGCTTTGAGCGCGATGACGTGCCCATTGTCTTCGGTGAGACCGTCTTCATCGACGTTGGCACCGTACATGATCTCTTTGGCACTCAGCAGGCGCACTTCGTGGTTGAGTTTTTCAAACATCTCCGAATCGGCTTTGGGAAAGTTGCGAGCGAGGTTGCCTTCGGCCAAAAATTCGGCCAGTTCTTCGGCAAACTCTGCCATCACTGCCGCATCTTTGTCATTTTTTGCCTGTTTTTTGAGGCGTTCGATGCGGTTGGTCAATACTTCGACATCGGCGAAAATAAGTTCGTTTTCGATGATTTCGACATCGTCTAACGGGTTGATGCGCCCCTCGGTATGTACGATATTCTCGTCTTCGAAACAGCGGACGATCTGCAAGATCACTTCGGTCTCGCGGATGTTGGAGAGAAACTTGTTCCCCAGACCTTCACCTTTGCTCGCCCCTTTGACGAGACCGGCGATGTCGACGAAATCAAGGGTAGAATACTGAATGCGCTCCGGGTTGACGATGGCCGCCAGTGCGTCAAGACGGGTGTCAGGCACGGGGACGGTCGCTTTGTTCGGCTCGATCGTACAGAACGGATAGTTGGCCGCTTCGGCGTTTTGCGCTTTGGTCAGCGCGTTGAATGTGGTCGATTTCCCGACGTTTGGTAGTCCTACAAGTCCGATACTAAGTCCCATATATGTAAATCCTTATGAAGTTTTATTGTTTTATTTGCAGTTGGACATGAGCCAATTCAAGGTCATCCGCACTCCCGCGCCCGTACCGCCGTGAGTGTGTACGTCCCACGCGCTTTCGGTGTAGGCTGAGCCTGCGATGTCGAAATGGACCCATTTGTCTTTCATATCCTCATCGATGAAGTTATCGAGGAATAACGCGGCGGTGATCGCTCCGCCGTAGGGTTTGGAAGAGACGTTGCAGACGTCGGCAATGTCGCTTTTGATCAGCTTTTTCAGGTGGCGGTTGAACGGGAGGATGCCGCAATATTCGCCGGCTTCGGCACCTGCGGTGACAAAATCCTGCTTGAGGGTCTCATTATGTCCCATGACACCCGTCGTATACGGCCCGAGTGCGACCATGCAGGCTCCGGTGAGAGTTGCGTAGTCGAAGATGTAGTCGGCTTTTACTTTCTCTTGCGCGTACCCCAACACGTCGGCGAGGACGAGGCGTCCTTCGGCGTCGGTGTTGCGCACTTCGATCGTTTTTCCGTTTTTGGCTTTGAGCACGTCGTCGGGTTTGTAGGCGTTGCCGCCGATCATGTTCTCGACCGCGCCGACGAAACCGTGCACTTCGATGTCGAGTTTCAGCTCGCTGATCGCTTTGAGCATCCCGATAACGGCGCAGGCACCGGCTTTGTCCATTTTCATCGTCACCATCGACGTCGCCGGTTTGAGGCTAAGCCCGCCGCTGTCGTACGTGAGTCCTTTGCCCACGAGGCTGATCACTTTTTTCGGATTTTTGGGTTTATAGGCGAGATGGATCAGGCGGGGAGGGTGCGCGGAAGCACGCCCGACACCGATCATGGCGTTCATTCGCTCCGCCTCGAGTCCGCTGACATCCAGAACGGTACATTCGAGATTGTTATACAGGGCGAGTGATTCGGCCGTTGACGCCATCCCAAGAGGGGTCATGTCATCGGGTGTCTGATTAACCAGATCACGGACGTAATTGGTCGCTTTGGCAATGATGAGCGTTTGTTCCAAAATCGCTTCAAGAGCTGCGTGCTCCAGCATCGAGCCGTCAAAATTTTCATTGGAAAAGAAGACGTCGCACAAAGAGGAGGGCTTGGGATCGGATTTGTATCCGTCGAAGCGGTAGCTTCCCAAAACGATCCCTTCGATGAGGGGCGCAAAGTTTTCCGTTTGGTATTGAGCGACTTTGAGAGAAGCATAGGCGTACCCCATCGCCGATTTGACCGCGAGAGCGGCGGCGGTGCGCATGGTTTCGCATCGCAGGTCTGCGACGGCGCAAACCAACAGGCGGTGTTCATGCAGCGCACAGATTTGATCGCTTTCGGCTTTGAAACCGGCCTGAGCCAGAAGCTGCGCAAAGCGGTGGCTTTTCAGCTGCTCGGAGGTAACGAATTCCAGGGTTAAATCGGCTTCGATGTGATTCAGGGATTGATTAACGAGCTTGACGTTCATTGCGTTTCTCCAGCAGTTTTTTTTCGAGTCGGTTGAGATAGTAGATAATTCCGCCGCCGATGCTTCCCAACAATGGGAGTGCAACATACCAGTGTTGTTTCATCCAGTGCAGAAGGTTCAGCAGCTCTTCGCCGTAATAATAGGCGGGGATGATCGTCAGCGCCGCCCACATCCAGGCGCTGATAAGATTGATAAAGGCGAATTTGCGTGCCGAGTATTTCGTCAGACCGATCGACATCGGGATAACGGTGCGCAATCCGTACAGATAGCGCTGGACGAAAATGATGGGCCATCCGTATTTTTTCAACAGCAGATGGGCAATGGCAAATTTGCGACGCTGTGAACGGAGCTTGTTATGGATGTAGCCTTTGTTGAAGCGTCCGATGTAAAAGTATATCTGGTCACCGACAAAGCCGCCGATTCCGGCAACGAAAATGGCGACAGGAAGCCACATGTCTCCGGTATGAGACATGATACCTCCCATAATAAGGCCCATTTCCCCCTCTAAAATACTCCACAAAAAGAGGATGACATAACCGTATTCTTTGAGCCAGCCGAGTAACAGTTCTTCCATTAATCCTCTTTATTTATCGAAATTGAGCAGTGATTTTGCTTGTATCATATCTTTGTCGCCGCGTCCCGAAAGGTTCACGATGATCAGTTTGCCTTTGATGTCGGGCATTTTTTTGAGATAGGCAACGGCGTGAGCTGTTTCGAATGCCGGGATGATACCCTCGGCACGGCTCAACCATACGAAGGCGTCCATCGCCTCCTCATCGGTGATATGGTCGTAACTGACGGTTCCGTTGTCTTTGTGGAACGCATGTTCAGGTCCGATACCGGGATAATCAAGCCCTGCCGAGATCGAATGGGCTTCGAGTATCTGGCCGTCTTCATCTTGAAGAAGATAGCTCATTTG
>NZ_JQGL01000002.1:3359-8011 GCF_000747095.1 Sulfuricurvum sp. MLSB | reverse complement strand
TGTGGAAACGCGGGTATCGTTATCGAGTCAATGACAAAAGGGTTTTCGGAAAACCGGATATTGTTTTTTATAAGCAAAAAATTGCTATATTTTGTGATAGTGAGTTTTGGCACGGTAAAAAGTTTCTCGAAGGTGAGCGTTTCAAGACAAATGCCGACTTTTGGGAAACAAAGATAAAGCGCAATATTGAACGCGACTGTGAAGTGAACGAAAGACTAAAATCTGAGGGATGGATTGTGCTTAGGTTTTGGGGAAATGAAATTAAAACTCATTTAGATGATTGTATTCAAATAATTCAAAAACAAATGGATGTACAAGTATGAGTGAAAAATTAACTATGACCTTCGATCCAAGAACCATAGAACATCTTGGTGTGAAAATGTATTCTACTTTGCCGCCTGCGATAGCTGAATTAATTGCTAACGCATATGATGCTTGTGCAACAGAAGTAACAGTTAAGTTAAGTGATGATCCAAAAAAAATTGAAGTAATCGATAATGGGTCGGGTATGACATTTGATGAAATAAATTCTAATTTCTTAAGAATAGGAAGAAATAGACGTGTTGAAGAACAAGCCCCACCCTGTAAAAGATTGCCAACTGGGAAAAAAGGTCTTGGAAAACTTGCTTTATTTGGGATAGGTAAAGCAGTTGAGATCATTACAAAAAAAGGTGGTGAACAAATACGTTTTGTAATGGATTGGCATGAAATTATGCATGCTGATGGTGACTATGAACCGAAATTTGAAAGAACTGCTTGTGAAGCAGACAATACGGGAACTACAATTATTGTACATGACCTGAAACGTAAAACAAATTTTAATCAATTAGATATGGCGAAATCAATTTCTAAACTTTTCAATTTTAATGATGCTAACTTTGTAATGAATATTATTCTTAATGATAGTGAACCGCTTTTAATTGATCGGGATTTAAAATTTAGTGATATTGAGAAACAGTTTGAATGGGAATTTCCAAAAAGTTTTGAACTTATTGAAGAAGAATATGATAATGAAGATTTTATAACAGGAAAATTATTTGCCAGTGAAAAACCTTTAAGACCTGGTCTCAGAGGAATAACTCTATATGCAAATGGCCGGATGGTAAATCAGCCTGAGTTTTTCGGAAGAACAGAATCAAGTCACTTTTTCTCATATCTTACTGGCTACTTAGATGTTGATTTTATTGATTTATGGGATGAAGATGTTATTTCAACCGACCGTCAGTCATTAGATTGGGAAAATAGTAGATTAGAAGAGATGCAAATACATTTGCAACGTTTACTAAAAGCACTAGAAAGAAACTGGAGAGCAAAACGAAAAGAATTACATGTGGCAAAAACACGTGAAAGAACTGGTATTGATACCGCATATTGGTTTAGTAAAACTCCACCAAATATTGCTGAATATTTGAATCTAATTGTGGATAGTATTGACGATAGCGAAATGCCTTCAGAAAAACAAGCAGAAGTAGTACAAGCCGTACATACACTTGTTCCTGAATATCCATATTATCATTGGCGTCAACTACATAGTGCTATTCAAGGAGTATCTCAAGAAGATTATGAAAGAGCTGATTATTTAAGGGCTGCAAAAGAAGCAGTTATAGAATATGAAAATATCGTTAAAAAAATTTCAGGACTTACGGATAAAATGGGGACAGATTTAATGCGTCAATCTTTTGGACGAGACTGCTCAAGTAAGCCAATAAGCATTACCGATTGTACAACAGATACACAAAAAAATATTGAAGACGGTCAACAAAATTTATCTGTAGGGGTTGTATCTGGCTTTAGGAATCCAGCATCTCATGAAACAAAAAAAGACCTTCATCCACATATTTTTAGTGACCAAGATTGTTTAGATGTTCTAAGTTTAGTTTCATATCTTTTGAATAAATTAGATAGTAGGAAAAAACCTATCCCATAAGGGAATAAAAATCCTTTCCAAATTCTTCTGCCATTTTAAGTTGAACCGCATTAGCAAATTTTTCAGTACAAGTTCAAGATGAAATTAGCTCAATCTACTTGGAAGTTTTACTCAGTAATAGACATTTTAATTTCTTCCGCATGCTTTTTAATATAATGTGGCGGTAAAGCATTTCCGATCATTAGAGCGATTCTATCACGCGCGATAGTCGCCGGAAATTTATAGTTTTTTGGGAATGTTTGGAGGAGCAACGCTTCGCGTAAGGTAATCGCCCGATTCTCCTCAGGGTGCAAGAAACGTCCTTTTGAAGGATTAATACATCCTCCGGTAATCGTCGGTGATACATTGTCCCACTTCATACGACCGTAAACGTCCTTGAATCCTTTTGGATAGCGTAGATGACAAGGAAGCCAATACTCTTTCGGTAAATCCGATCGGCTGCCTCCGTCTTTAGGCACCAAAGAAATCATTCTTTGAGTTTTTTCGCTTCTATTTACCGGATAATCATGCAATGGGTCATTACCGGTTCCGGGTGATGGGATTTTCTCCAAAATATGTCGGACGGTTTTTGTTGTTTTTTCCGGTTGAGCAAAGGGTATTTTTTTATTGAGTCCCGTCATGAGAATCATCCGCTTACGTCGTTGAGGAACACCATATTTAGATATATCGTGTACTTGTACGGTTTCATCATCGACATGATAGCCGAGGGACTTAAGACGTGCCAGAACTTTTTCCATTCGAGGGTCTTTTGCGAGACCCGGTACGTTTTCCATCATGATCGCTTTGGGCATCAGCTCTTCGACGAGACGAACCATCTCAAAGACGAGATCATTACGTTCGTCTTCTACGGATGAAGCACCGTTTTTGGTTCTCATACTTGAAAACCCTTGACACGGCGGACAGCCGGCCAATAGATCGAGTTGTCCCTTCTGAATCCCCAACGTATTGATAATCTCATCGGCTTTGAGGTTTTGAATATCCGTATTCCACAGATGAACACCGGAATGATTTAGTTTATAAGTCTCTACTACGACAGGCTCTTTTTCAACGGCACCGATGACGCGAAAACCGGCTTCTTTGAGTCCCTGTGTAAGCCCTCCCGCTCCGCAAAAAAGGTCAATAGCAATAATAGAGTTATTCATTACATCCCTTTTCTAAAATCTCGGATGCTCTAGCTTTGAGCGAATGCCTGAGGATAAGCAATTTGTATTCTCTATTTATGTAGAGAATTTCATATTGGAATTTTACACTTATTGTGATAACGGTAACGTTAAATATAGCAATATTTTTTGCGATAGAATTAGCAATATATAAAGCATAAAATCACGGATAGCATGCTATAATTTTTGCATGATAGTGTCGTTTGCGGATCAGGCCTCGTCGGACATATTTAACGGTATTGAGTCCAAACAGGCCCGCACGGCTGCCGATTGAGTTATGGAAGAGCGCAAGCCGCAAACTTGACCAGCTCGATTCCGTTATAGCGGCGGATGAACTCAAAATACCGCCCGGGAACCGTCTCGAAAAGCTTCGGGGAAGCCGCGAAGGTCAAATGAGCATCCGCATCAACGATCAGTATCGCATCTGTTTTACGTGGGGTGAATCGGGTGCGGCGAATGTAGAAATAACCGATTATCACTCATAAGGAGATAACTATGAATATTCCGACACACAGAACGCCGACCCATCCGGGTGAAATGCTAATGAGCGAATTTTTGGAACCGATGGGGATTTCGCAAAAGATGTTGGCCGATGCGATTCATGTCCCCTATCAGCGTGTCAATGAGATCATCAACCAAAAACGGGGGATTACTCCGGCCACGGCACTCCGGCTGGCAAAATATTTCGGTACGTCGGCGGATTTCTGGCTGAATCTGCAAACCAGATGGGATTTGTACCGATCAATGCAGTCTGAAGCAAAAGAGATCGCGGCGATTCAGCCGTTGGCATCATAAAGGAAAAAATATGGAACAGTTTTTAGAAAAAGCCAAACATGCCAGCCGTATCCTCTCGACGATGGGCGGAAACGAGCGTAACCGCATTCTGCGCGAGATGGCCGAAGCGCTTCGTGCGAACACGATGAATATCATCGAAGCGAACGCCATCGATATGCGCAACGCCGAGGCATCCGACCTCGCCCCGTCGATGAAAGAGCGGCTTCTTCTCGATGAAAAACGGATCGAAGCGATGGCGGTGGCTATCGAAGAGATCGCGGCACTCAAAGACCCTGTCGGCAAGGTGATCGAAGGGTGGGTCACCGAAGCGGGACTGAAAATCGAGAAAGTTTCGATCCCCATCGGCGTGATCGGAATCATCTACGAATCGCGTCCGAACGTCACTTCCGACACGGCGGCACTGTGTTTTAAAAGCGCCAACGGCTGCGTCCTCAAAGGGGGAAAAGAGGCGGAAGCATCCAACGCCGCCATCGCTGAAGCGCTGCAGGGGGTTCTAGTGCGGAACAATCTTCCCGCCGAACTGGTCGCCCTTTTGCCCGATTCATCGCGTGAAGGGGTGGCGAAGCTGATACGGATGGATAAATACGTCGATCTGATCGTCCCTCGCGGCGGTGAAGGGCTGATCCGCTACGTAAGCCAGAACGCGACCGTCCCCGTCGTGAAACACGACAAAGGGCTGTGTCACACGTACATCGACAAAAACGCCAAAATCGAAAGCGCTATCGAGATTGCCCTGAATGCCAAAGTACAACGCCCGGGCGTGTGCAATT
>NZ_JQGL01000002.1:0-3330 GCF_000747095.1 Sulfuricurvum sp. MLSB | reverse complement strand
AGACCCGTGAATGGATTGATGTGCCAAAGGCAAGCGAAGAGGATTTTGATACCGAGTATCTGGCCAATATCCTCAACATCCGTGTCGTTGACGGCGTCGAGGGGGCGATCAGCCATATCGTCCGTTTCGGTTCGGGACATTCCGAAGCGATCATCACCGAAAACATCACGACGGCAGAGCGGTTTATGGATGCGGTGGATGCGGCGGCGGTGTATGTCAACGCATCGACCCGCTTTACCGACGGCGGCGCGTTCGGATTCGGCGCCGAAGTGGGAATCAGCACCAACAAACTTCATGCGAGAGGGCCGATGGGAGTTGAGGGGCTGACGACCTACAAATACAAAATTTACGGAAAAGGGCAGATCCGTTGAAACCTATTTTAGATATTCAAAATATATCTTTTGGATATTTAAAAGATATTCTTTTATTCGATGATTTTTCGCTAAGCCTTCAGGAGGGGGAGATCAAAGCGATTGTCGGTCCCAGCGGCATCGGCAAATCGACGCTCTTCTCTCTCATTCTGGGAGAGCTGAAAGCGTTAAAGGGGACGATAACGGCCCAACGCGTCTCTCAGGTATTTCAAGACCCTTACAGCTCGTTTCATCCTACGTATACGATCCGTGAGCAGATCAGAGAAGTCGCATCGATGCAGGGGTACGAAACGCTGCTGGCACAAATGGGGCTGCGCGAGGATCATTTGGATTCGCTTCCCCATCGCCTATCGGGCGGACAGCTGCAGCGATGTTCGATTCTGCGTTCGTTATTGATGAAGCCCAAATTGCTGCTGCTGGATGAGCCGACATCGGCACTTGATAATCTCAATCAGGTCGATATTATGAAGCTGATCGTGAGCCATTTGGAAGGAATGGGAGTCTTATTGATCACCCATGACGCCGAACTGGCGCGATGGTGTGCGGATGAAATTATTCCGTTGTAAATTTCTGCCTCATTGAGGCAAGCTTCAGTGCCTTAGCGGCCAGCGTAGCCAAAAGGATTTTATTCTTTTGGCGTTCAATTTAAATAGCTTCGGACTAAATAGTACCCTGTCGCTGCCATGAGGACGGTTCCGAAGGTATTGATAGCCATATTAGCCGCCGCCATCAGAAGGTGTCCCCCGCTGAGTAAAAAGAAGGTTTCGATAGCGAACGTCGAATAGGTCGTCAGTCCCCCGAGAAAACCGGTTGTCAGAAACGATTTCATGTGCACGCTGAAGAGCGTCGTGTAGCTGAAATAGGCGAAAAGCGTTCCGATGATGAAACTCCCGATAAGATTAACCGAGAGTGTACCGAAAGGAAGGGAATGGGGCAAGTGGTGGTTTACGACACCGTTGAGATACGCACGCAGCACCGCACCGATAAAGGCGCCGCTACCGATAGCGAGGATGGTTTGCCAGCTCATCATCATAGACCTTTTGCATCTGCGCGTGCAGGTTATTCAACCACTCGGGATCCTCTTTGTCGGCGACGAACGAATCCATGTAGACGGCGGTGACGCTTCCGGGACGGAAGTCTTTGCGTTTGTTGCTGAAATGCCATGCCGTTGCGATCAATACGACCGGCTGGACTTTCAGGGTGAATTTGTCCGCAACGATTTTGGCGCCTGCTTTGAACGGCTTCATTTTTCCCGTTTCGGTCCGTGTCCCTTCCGGGAAAATAGTGATGACACGCCCGTGATCGAGGCGGTCTTTGCACTCTTTGATAAGCTTGACCAAGGATGATTTGCTTTCTCTTTCCAAAGCGATGTCTTTGGGGAGTTTAACGACAAGGCCGAAAAAAGGGACGTCAAAAAGCTCCTTTTTGGCAACCCAGGCCAAATCTTTGGGCGTAATCGTCTCCATGATGCCGATATCGATATCGCTTTGGTGGTTCAGCAAAAACATCTGAGCTTCGGGATCGGGCGTCCCTTTGACACGAACGGGAAGGAAAACCAGCAATCGGATGAACCAGGCGCTGATTTTTTGGGCATAGGGGTTGGGAACGAGATGAAAGATGGTGATCATCAGCGTCATCCCCGAGAAGATGACGATTAGGGCATAGAGCCATCTAATTCGAGCAAAGATCACGTTTGTGAACCCATCCGATATGGTCGTTCGGCAGATGTACTTTCGTAAAGTCTCCTACGGTTTTTTCCGCTTCGAGGTATTCTTCCTGCAAAGTCATCTCGAAAATGGTGCCGTGGTTGATCGGCAAAAGATAGATCGGCGCGTCTTTTTTAACGCACACGTCCTGATTGGGAAGGAGCGCGTAGACAATATAAAACATAGGCAGCGCCGAGAGATAGAGATACCATTTCTGACGTCTCCAGTAGAAGAGGGCAAACAACGCGATAACGACGACTGCTGCCGCCGACACTTTGAGCTCCGTGTGGCGTGCATCGGTTGGTGAAAGATCGCTTTGTGTCGAAACGGTATCGTCATCGACAATGATCGGAACGACGAGCGCTTCATAACGCTGCTTTTTCAGGTTGAAGTAGGAGAAGTTGAGGGTCTCTTCGGTATTGGGGATGATCGCATAAAACGTCATCTGGGATTCGCCTACGTTGGAAAGTTTCGATTCGAATCCCTGCTTGATCGCATTGGGGAGGCGGAAACTTCCGATGTCGCAGCGCTGCGCTTTGGCTGTGAAAATAACGACATTACTTTCGTTGTTGTACGGGGTCGTCTTGTAGTTGATAATTTCAAATTTATCGGCCAGTACATTGGCAAACGACGAAGGCGGGGTAAGGGCCGACGCGGTGAGCGCACTGCCGGTCAGAGTTTCTGAGACGGATCCGGTCGAGGTAACCGTCGCACTGATGTCGGGCAGGCGGATGGTTGAAGACTGTACGAGGAAATAAAACGTGTCGTAGACACCGTCTTCTTTGACTTTGCGTCGGGGAGTATCGCTGAAAATACGCAGCCCTTCTTCATTTTGAAGGGTGTATTCGATGTTCCCTGATGCCAGATCTACAGGCGTCAATTTGACCGTTACGGAAATAATCTCACCGATATAAGAGCGTTCCGGCAAACCGCTGAACTCGATCTTTAATGAGGATTCTACGCCCGAAAACAGATCGTTGACGTCGGCAGAGTCAGTCGAAGCCGACTCGGCATCGGTTGTCTGAGCGGTTGGAGAAGTTCCTGCCGACGTCGGCGAGGGATCAAAGAGGGCCGAAGGTTCGGCTACCAGAAGCTGCGCGGCTAAAATCAGAAAAAAGAGGGCTGTCTTTTTCAAGCGTTTAAAAACCCTTCAAGCATTTGCACTCCGTCACCGGAACCCAGCAAAGCTTCCATAGCGCGCTCAGGGTGCGGCATTAGACCGAAAACGTTTTTCGATGCGTTACAGACTCCGG
>NZ_JQGL01000001.1 GCF_000747095.1 Sulfuricurvum sp. MLSB | reverse complement strand
CCTCAGAGCTTGTACCTAATTCAATGTAGTCGTTAGGTGAAGGAGTTGCGGTGAACAGAAACCTGTAATTTACTTTTTTCAGAAACGTATTGATCTGGTTCTTAATAGCACCGTCGAAGTTCTTTAATATTGAACTCTCGTCGAGAATGACACAATCAAAGTCAGACGAATTGAGATAATGCAAACGTTCATAATTTATTAGCACAATCTTCTTTTTAAACTTGCCGTCCCTGGTATGCTCCACATCTTCAATGCCAAACTTATTAGCCTCTAAAAGATGTTGGTTTGCAACAGCAAGCGGGGTAATAATCAGGACGGGCTTATTAGTTGCCTGAACGTAATTTGATGCAACAACCAACTCAATAATAGTCTTACCCAGTCCTGTGTCAAGAAACACCGCACACCGGCCCTTTCTTATTGCATAGTCGGCAACGTGCTTTTGAAAGTCAAACATAATATCAGGCATAAACTTCGGAGTTATCCCGTAATCTATTGAATTGTGTTTCTTTTTATTTAAAAACTCTTCATAGTTCATAGTCTCAAAATTAACTTATAGGTTTATTATTTGAAATGATATTTATCATGTCCTGCGAAAATCTTTGCCTTTCATAATAACAAAGTTGAATAAGGCATACATCCGGCTTATTGTTCTGTCGTCGTACTTTTCTTCCAATACCGACACCGGAAAGTTACTTGTGCCAAAAGTAAGCAACCCATGAGCGTAACGTTCGGCAAATATATGGCTCATCACATCAAGTTTATTGCCGTAATGCTTCACCTGCTCAATCTCTGTTCCGATGTCATCAAAACAGGCGACGTATCTGCGACAATATAAATCAATGCCATCAAACCCGTCTTCTATAAACCTGCTCACAATGTCATTAACGTGGTAAATATCGAAGTTCATCCGGTAGGGCTTACCGTCTTTTAAATAGAACGTGTCGTCAATCATTCTATATGCCTGAATGATTTTCATGGCAAGAGTTTTGCCTGTACCTGAAGGCCCAATTAACAAAAGCCCCTTTTCGAGTGTGCCATTAAATCCAGGATCACCATGAATATATTTTATAAGTTCAATATAAACATCCTCCTGTTCAGATGTTAATTCAAATTTTGGCTCAAATGACAATCCAATCTGATTGAGATATTTCATAGCCACGTCTATTTTGTAAGGCATATATTGAAGCCTCTTAATCCCAGTAGCTGTTTGTCCGCTTAGGATCGATTTTATTACTTCCTGAATTTCCTGCATTGTTTTTTTCTTTATAAAGTCCGGTGTAATTTTTTGACATTGAATAATCCAACATCTCACGACCTATTTTTTTATCGCCGCCAGATGTTTTTATGAAAACATTTATCAAGGTTTTTAATCCTGTCTCTTTGTATGACTGTCCTTTCTCTGATTTGTATTTAAGCCACTCCAAAATCAATTTTTCAAATCCATCAGGTAATTCAATGTTATTTTTACTTACAACCTTACTTAATAATTCATTATAACCTTTACTATCACTATCACCTTCCATATGTTTAACATATGTTTTCATATGTTTTTTACTCTTTCCCATTCTATTTTTACTCCTACTTTCACTATAAGCAATTCGTTCTCTGATACTTTCGGCAACCCAATTAATTTCATACCCCCCATCAATTTTATCCACTATCATTAAAAGTTCAGCCTTTTCATCTTCAGTCAGGCGCTTTGTGAAGAAGTTTAGTTGTTGCTGTGTTATACATATGTTTCTCATATGTTCACACATGATGCGATCATAGGCAACCTGTGCTCTTTCACTGAGACATTGTGTATCTCTAAGGTAGTCACCCGGCTTAAATAAGAAGGCAAAATCTTTATTCATTGTGATATTTTTCAAAATAAAAAATTACTGGGTTATTAGTTTCTTTGATAAGATTAAACCGCCTCAATAGCCTATATCCTGAAACATCCCTATTTATTCGCTTTATTTTTAATGCAATTTCTGCCCTCCATTTTTCTATAGTCAATGTACTTTTAGAGGAATTACATGAAATACAACTGGGATTAAAATTCATTATAACATCCTTCCCTCTTATGCGTCCGTATCTTTCTATTTCACGATCAGATGATCCTCTGAATTTTGCATCTATATGATCAATGTGAAATAAATCTCTACTTAATTCACACCCGCAATATGCACACCGTCCTCCATACTTATTATACACCATATCTCTAATAGATGGCTTATCCCTTAACTTCATAACTATAATATGAAGCCAGCACCAGTAAAACAAAAATCCGATAAGGGAGGAGCTACCGCAACCTTTTTCGGATCTTGTCTACCAGTGCTGGCAGTATGTAATACTAATGTTTTCGTTCTCATGTAGCTCCTATTATTGAATACAAATTTACAACTTATTTTTTCTTCCGCAACTTTTTCACGGGTTT